>CALJDK010000111.1 GCA_938023735.1 uncultured Acidimicrobiales bacterium | reverse complement strand
CAGAACCACGGCCCAGAGCGCGCACGGCACCGATGCGTACCCGCCCAAAGAGACCACGATGTCGGGCTTCTGGGTGCGAAGAAGCTGGAACGCCGTACCGAAGGCCTTCAGCAGACCAAAGATGGCTCCGGCATTGTCGCGGATGCTCTGGACGGTGATCTTTCGCTGAATTCCTCGGCCCGGCAAAAGGGTCAGCGGAAACCCAGCTTCGGGAACAAGTCGACGCTCGACGCCACGGTCACTTCCGACGAAGTGCAGGTCGGCCGGAGCGTAGCCACGCTCTTGGAGAGCACTGGCAATAGCGATACCGGGAAGCACATGCCCGGCGGTTCCGCCGCCGGTGATGAGGACTCGAGTCACGGTGCTCGACTCTAGTGGTGTGGGTGCGACGATTGCGGGCGCTCAGGCTTCGCGGGCAACGTTGAGTACCACACCCACGGCGGCCATCGTGATAACAAGCGATGTTCCGCCGAGCGAAATGAACGGCAGCGTCACACCGGTGATGGGCATTGCGCCGATAACCGCGCCGATGTTGACGAACGCCTGAGCGACAACCCAGGTGATCACGCCAACCACAACCAACGCGCCAAACCGATCGCGCACTCGAGATGCCACGGCGTATCCGGCGATGCCGATGATGGCGAAGGTAAGTACAACAAAGGCTGCGCCGACCAGGCCCATTTCCTCGGCCAGGATCGCAAAGATGAAGTCGTTGTGGGCGTACGGAAGGAATCCCCATTTTCCGCGACTGGCACCAAGGCCAACCCCGGTGATGCCACCGTTGGCGATCGATACCAGCGACTGAAGGTTCTGGTAGCCGGTGTTCAGCGGGTCTTCCCACGGGTCCCGGAACGCCACCACTCGTGCTCGACGGTAACTGGTACTCACCGAGGCCACGCTCACCATGATTCCGCCGAGGGTGGCCATTGCCCCAAGGTGAAGATACGAAGCGCCTGCGCCAACCAGCATTGCGAACACGACGGCACCGCAGATGATGGCGGTACCCAGGTCAGGTTCGAGAATCAGCAGCACCGCCACAACACCAAACACGATCAGAACCGGTTTCAACGTTCGATGCAGATCGGTCATTGGCCGATCGGGTCGGGCAAGAAGCGAAGCCACGTAGATGATCAACGAGAACTTCACGATCTCGGATGGCTGAATGGTCAGCGAACCCACGCCAAGCCAGCGCGATGACCCGTTGAGGTTTCGGCCGACGCCAGGAATGAGCACCAGCACCAGCAACAACAGCGAGAACCCGAGGAACGGGGTTGAAACTTTGGCCCACCAACGGAAGTTGACCTTGCTGGTGATGATCAAACAGGCCGAGCCAAGGGCCATCCAAATCAGCTGGCGGCGGAAGAAGAACCAGGTGCTGCCTCGTTCTTGCAGCGCAGTAACCGACGACGCCGACAGCACCATCACGACTCCGATCAGGCACAGCGAAATAATGGCTGCGAGCAAGAGCAGATACAGCGGGCTCTTTCGCTGGACGGTTGCGACGGTGCGCCGCTTCTGCGAGTTCGGTCGGCGAGACTGTTGCCGGCGAGTAAGGATCGAGGTCATAACAAATCGGAGGAAGCGCTCTCGGAGTATTCGGTTCTTACGGTCTTGTTGCGGTGTTTCTGCACGTCTTGTTGCGGTGTTCTATGCATGCGAGCCAAGCGACTCGACGCAGGCGATGAAGTCTTCGCCCCGTTCACCATAGGAGCGGTACCAGTCAAACGACGCGCAAGCGGGAGAAAGTAGGACAACATCTCCGGTCTGGGCGAGAGATTGAGCCAGCTCCACCGCATGGGTCATCGACGTGGCTTCGGTTACGGGAACACTGCCGGCGAAGGCCTCGATGACTTCGGTGGCGGCGTCGCCAATGGCTACAACCGCTCGTAGATGCTCACCAGCCGACGCTAGCGGCGTAAGGTCGAGACCCTTGTTCTTGCCGCCGGCCAGAAGCACGATCTGGCCAGCAGAACCGGCAAAGCTCTCGATAGCCGACAGGGTGGCGTGGGGAACGGTTGCTTTCGAATCGTTGACGTAGCGAACGTCGTCGACAGTACGGATCATCTGGACCCGGTGCGGCAGGCCTACAAAATCCCTCGCTGTCGATCGGATTCCCTCGACCGTGGCCCCGACTGGCAGTACCGAAGCTGCGGCGGCGAGGACGTTCTCGATGTCGTGCGGATAGCTTCGCCAAAGCTCATCGACACGAACCAGCGGCCCTTGGGGGCCCACCAGCACGCCATCGCGCACACCGAAGGAAGCATCGGCGAGCCGCCCGAAGGTGCTCACCGTAGGCGACGCCTCGGCGCCGCTGGATACCGCCGACTCATCGACGCGGGCGTGGAGATGTTTCATCACCACAGGGTCGTCGGCGTTGGCCACCAGCACTCCCCCACCCCGGGTGGTGGCGAATACCTTGGCCTTGCTGTTCTCATACACCGACAAGTCGCTATGAACATCGAGATGGTCGGGGCCATAGTTGAGCCAGGTGCCAACCGTCGGGGCGAAGGCTTGCGACTGGGCCAATCGAAACGACGATGCCTCGACCACAAATACCTGATGGCTGGCATCCTCGATGGCTTCGATCAGCGGAACATCGGTGTTGCCGCACATCGTGGCGTTCACCCCCGATGCAATCAGCATCTGGGTTGCCATCGTACAAACCGAGGTCTTGCCGTCGGTCCCGGTAATAGCCACCACGGGTCGGCTATCCCATCGCTGGGCTAGGTCGAACTCGCTGACGATGGCCACGTCGTGCGCCGCGGCCAGCTCGAAGACGGCGTGGTGTTCGGGCAGTCCGGGCGTCGGATGCACGGCCGTTGCTGCGCCCATCATTTCTTCAAGCTCGGCTGGCGATGGCGCCTCGTGCAGCGGAATGGCGAGCTCGTCGAGCGCCTTGCGAGCCGCAGCGGTTGGTCGGTCGTCAGCGGCGATGACCTCGATCGATCGCGAATGAAGCGCTCGCACCACCGCCAAACCCGTGATACCGAGGCCAAAAACAATCACCAGTTCCGGTGAATCCGGCGTTTCCGATGATCGAGCCGTGCCGGATGATCGAGCCGTAGAACTCATAGCGCTTCGCGGGTCCAGTCCCAGTAGAAAAGCCCGACACCGAACGCCACACACATTCCGTGGAGCAACCAGAACCGGATGATCACTCGCGTCTCGGGCCAGCCACCCAACTCAAAGTGATGATGGATGGGGGCCATTCGAAAGAACCGCTTGCCGGCGAGCTGGAAGCGGCCTACCTGCAGAACCACCGAAAGGGTCTCGACCACGAACAGGGCACCCACGATGGGCAACAACATGTGGGTGTTGGTGGCCAGCGCAAGAGCGGCGAGACCGACTCCCATGGCCAGGGACCCGGTATCGCCCATAAAGATCTGGGCTGGCGCCGCGTTCCACCAAAGGAATCCGATGAGGGCGCCAACCATTGCGGCACTGACGACCGCCAGGTCGAGCGCATGGGTCACGCTGTAGTACGACTCGCCGCTGGCGGTGGTGAGGTCTTCGTTACTGAACTGCCAGAAGGCGATGATGACGTAGGCGCCGAACGACAAGATGCCCGACCCGGCAGCGAGGCCATCGAGCCCATCGGTAAGGTTCACCGCGTTACTCATAGCGCTGATCACCAGCACCGCCCACGCGACCCAAAGCCATCGACCAAGATCAAGCCCCAGGTTCTGCCAGGTGAGAAACGACACTTCGGTACGCACCGAGGTGAACTGCGTCATCAACACGGCAAACCCGATAGCAACCGTGAGCAGGCCGATCATCTTGGCACGCTTGTTGAGCCCAAGGTTGCGCTCGCGGACCACCTTGATCCAGTCGTCCATCAGCCCAACGAGGCCGCCACCAATGATTGCGCCCATAACCAGCAGTCCGGTGCGGGTGTAGATACCGCCGTAGAAATCACTCACCACATACCCAAACGTGGCGCTGGCAACGATGGCCACACCACCCATCGTGGGGGTTCCCGCCTTCGTGGCGTGCCCCTCAGGGCCGTCGTCGCGAATTGGCTGGCCGATGCGGTTCCGCACCAGCACTTCAATGACCAGTTTGGTTCCAAACAGCGAGACGACCAGCGCCAAACCCGCTGCCAACAACATTCGAATCATGCGTTGGCCTCGTATCCCAGGTCGGCAAGAAGTTCGCGGGCTACCTGACGGTCATCGAAGGGCAGCACCTCGGTTCCGATGGTTTGGGTGTCCTCGTGGCCCTTCCCCGCAACCAGCACCACGTCGCCAGCCTGGGCTTCCCCAAGCGCTACCCGAATCGCGGCGCGACGGTCGGGTTCACGCTGATGCGAATCGCCGGCCATACCGGCCTCGATCTGGTCAAGAATCTCGTCGGGACGTTCGCTTCGAGGGTTATCGGAGGTCAGGACCACAAGGTCGGCGTTTTCGCATGCCACGGCCCCCATCATGGGTCGTTTTGTGTGGTCGCGGTCACCACCGGCGCCAAACACCACAATCACTCGTCCGCTCGCCACCGCTTTGGCGGCCTGAAGCGCTCCACGCAGGCTGTCGGGCGTATGCGAATAGTCGACGATGACGCCAAAGTCCTGGCCGCATTCGACCGGCTCAAACCGGCCAGCAACAGGCTGCAGCCCGGTAAGGCCGCGGGCGATCGCGGTCGGGTCGATTCCTACCGCCGCTGCAGCCTCGGCGGCAAGCACCGCGTTGGCCACATTGAATCGACCGCCCATCGGAAGGTCGACCTGTTGGTCGCGCCATCGAAACGAACTACGGGCCACGTCGATGGAATCGATTGCGATCTGCGCTTCAGAAACCGGCACCGCCACCGGAGGGCCTTCGAACGAAGCGAGCTGATCGGCAAGTCGTTGGCCGTAGTCATCATCGACCCAAAGCACTGCGGTGTTGGAGCGTCCCGGCTCGAACAGCAGCGCCTTCGCCTCAAAGTAGGAATCCATCGACTCGTGATAATCGAGGTGATCGACGGTGAGGTTGGTGAAGATGACCGCATCGAACGCCACGTTGTCGGCTCGGCGTTGCACCAGCGCATGCGACGAGACCTCCATGGCCACAACATCGACTCCGCTCGACACGGCGTCGGCCAACTCGCGTTGCAGGTCGATGGCTTCGGGTGTAGTGCGGGCGCCCGTGAGGGTTCCGATTACGCGGGAGTTGTGGCCAGCGGCGGTAGCGATAGCGGCCAGCATCGATACGATGGTGGTCTTGCCGTTGGTGCCGGTGACGCCGAGCACGGTGAGCTGTTCACTTGGATGGTTGTAGAACGTTGCGGCCAGCACCGGCATCGCGGCCCGACTATCTGCAACCACCACTTGGGGCACGCCGATATCGAGAGGCCGCTCGACCACAAGCGCTACGGCACCGGACGCAACCGCCTCGGCTGCGTGATCGTGCCCATCGGACACATCGCCCGGGACGGCAACAAAAACCCCGCCGGACGCTGCCTTGCGGCTATCGAAGAAGAGCGACGTTACTTCGGGGTCGCTCGGCGGTGCTGCAGTATCAGGCGGCTCGACCAACGACGCTCCACCCAGCGACTCAAGCGCGACAAACAGCTCACTGAGTCTCATCGGTGTCGGGTTCCTCGGCAGCCGGACTGGCTGCTTCTGTCTCGCCGGTGTTGTCTGTGTCGTTTCGTTTCTTTTTGGATTTCTCGATCTTTGCAGATTCTTCGGGCTCTGCTGGCGGGGCTGCTGGCGGGGCTGCTGGGGGGGCCGACTCACCTGGCTCTTCTGGCTCTGCAGGCTCTTCGGAGGCTTTTGCTTCTGGCACGCCTTCCTCGGCGCCCACTTCTTCCTCAGCGGCAGCTTCTTCTTGGGCGCCCGATTCTTCCTCGGCGGCAGCTTTCTCGGCCGCGATGCGGTTCGCTTCCGCCGCTGCGGCCTCGGCTTCTGCCCGTTCGCGAGCCTCACGCGCCTCGCGTATGCGGCGTTCGCTTTCGGTTTCGGACCGGATCCGGCCATCTTCCGCCGTTACGGTTCCCTCGGCACCGTCAACATCCTGCGAAGCAATCGACGGCGGGACCCGAAGATGCTGAAGCGCGTAACGGGACAACTTTGCAAACAACGGAGCAGCGGCCTTACCGCCAGAGATCTCACTCTCATAGCCCCGAGGTTCGTCGATGACGACCAGAATCGAAACGGCCGGGTCATCGGCGGGAAGAAATCCACCAAAGGTGGCCACGTAATGAAACTGGCCATTCTCGTCCTGATAGCCACCACCAGGCTGCGGCTTCCACGACGTTCCGGTCTTGCCCGCACTCAGGTAACCCGGAATCGCTGCAGCTCGACCGGTTCCAGATTCGACCACCGACTCCAGCATGGTGGTCAGGCGCTCGGCAGTTTGTTCCTCGATGATTCGACGGCTTGGCTCATACGGCGGCTCACGAAGATCGCCGCTGGGTGCCGACGTTCCCATCACCAGTTTGGGCGGCACATACACACCGCCGTTGGCGATGATATTGAACGACTGAATGACCTGAAGCGGCGTAGCGGCGATGCCCTGTCCGATCGCGATACTTGGCAGCGCTGTTCCCGACCACACATCGGCCTCTCGAAGCAGCCCGTTCTCTTCGTAAGGGAATCGCAGGGTCGACTTGGAGCCGAAACCAAAGTTGGTGAGGGTCGAGTACAGCCCCTGGTCGCCCAGCTGTTCAGCCCACTGAATCGTTCCGATGTTCGACGACTCGCGCATGATGTCGACTGGTGTCCACCACTCATCGGGGTGGTAGTGATCGTCGGTGTATTCCTTGTCGAAAATCGTCTTCGAGTACGAAACGTTGCTGAAGGTGTCGAGCTGAGCCAGGTCGGACTCGAACACACCAGCGAACGTCACCGGCTTCATCACCGAGCCCGGCTCGTACACCCACGACAACGCCTTGTTCTCACCGGTGACAACAACTCGACCGTCGTCAGTTCGTGACACCGAAGCCATCGACAAGATTTCGCCGGTGCCCGGCACCATAATGATGACCACGCCTCCATCGGCGTTGGTGTCGGCTACCTGCTGCTTCAACAGGCGCTCGGTTTCAAACTGGAGCGTCCGATCGAGGGTTATCTGCACGTCGGCGCCAGGCACGGCCTCCTCAAGTTCGTACACCCCTCCCGGAATAGCCGTACCGTCCTTGGCCCGCTCGAAGAGCAGCTGACCGGGCGTACCGCGAAGCTCATCGCCGTACTCAAGCTCGAGACCGCTCACACCGCGGTGATCGGTGTCGACCCGGCCGAGGACGCTTCGGGCAAACGACTCTCCGAGTGGGTTGTACCGAGCGGCCTCTTCATAGGAGTAGATGCCCGGTAGATCGAGTGCAGCCACTTCGGCGGCTTCCTCGTCAGAGACCTGACGAGCTACATACGCAAACGCGCTGTCAGGGCGGAGAAAGCGCTGCTCGAGCGTGGCTGCATCGACGCCAACGATAGGGGCCAAGGCTCGGGCGGTCCCCGACGGGTCCGTGATGAGTCGCGGGTCGGCGGCGATGGTTGGGGTCGGGAGCGATACGGAAAGGGCTACGCCAGAGCGGTCGAGGATCCGGCCGCGACCGCCAGCGATCTCAACCGAGCGAAGCCGCTGAGACTCGCCGTAGTCCAGGTAGCGCTCGGGGCCGAGCGCCTGCACCCGCACCAGCTGAAACATCAGTCCAGCGCCGGCGAGCGCGACGACAACGATCAGCACCACAATGCGCTGGGGATGAACACGAGGAGCGCGTTGGCGAGGCCGACGTGACCCCGAGTGGGCCGAACGTTTTGGTGGCGAGGACTTCCGCGAGGTCGTCTGCTTTCGCGAGGTTGTTTTCTTCCGCGAAGAGGGTGGGCGAGAAACGGTGGTCATGCAATCACTCCGAAGCTCCGAACGGCGACTCGTCCGGAAGCGGGACCGGCGTACTCGGATCATCGGGAACTACCGGTGGCAGATACGGCCGGTTGTCGGGAGCCACCATTCCTAAGCGTTCCTGTGCTTCAGACAGGATCCGCTGCGGCGCCTCAAGACGGGCGACTTCAAGCGATAGCCGGTCCTGAATCTCGCTTTGTTCGGCGATGCGATCGCCAAGCTCATCCTTCTCGACCTGATGCTGCACCACACCGGTTTGCACCACGACAGCGCCGAGGAGTGCCCCGAACAGCATCAGAAAGGCAAACACACCGAGGGCGCCGAGCGACCATACCCGGGGCGAGTCGATTGCTCGAAGCTGTATCCGCTTCGGTCGTTGACGACGTGGGTTTTTCCCCTCGCTCTTCCGATCGACCTTTCGCGCCGTTGCTGAACGACTCATGCAGCCACCGCGACCCGTTCGATCCCTCGCAAGCGAGCACTTGTGGCGCGCCGGTTCGACGAGTTCTCCTCGTCGTGGGGCTTCTTTGACCCGTTCCAGAGCAGCGCAAACTCTTCGTTGTTCAACGGTACGGGTGACCGATGGTCATCGACGTCGACCCGGTCACGAAAGACCGCTTTAACGATTCGGTCTTCACCCGAGTGGTAAGCAAGCACCGCTCCCCGACCGCCCACGCAAAGCCGGTCGAGCGCAGCCTCCAGGGCTCCTTCAAGAATCGAGAGTTCTTGGTTGACCTCGATACGCAAGGCCTGAAACGTCCGCTTCGAAGGGTCGCCCCGGCGTTTGTCGCGGGCCGGGGTTGCGTCGCGGACGATGTCGGCAAGTTGTGCAGTTGTAGTGACCGGCCGGGCAGCAACGATGGCCTTTGCAATCCGCATCGCATGCTTCTCGTCACCATAACTACGGAGTATGTCGGCGAGTTCGCGCTCGTCGACGGTGTTCACCACGTCGGCGGCGGTGCGGCCGGCCGACTGATCCATGCGCATATCGAGCGGACCATCGGTGCGGTAGCTGAAGCCACGCTCCCCGGTGTCGATTTGATGCGACGAAACGCCAAGATCAAACAAGAAGCCCGAAATCTCATCGTGACCCAACGCGTCGAGTTGGCTACCCAATTGATCGAACCGGCACTTTTGCGCCTGGGCCCGTTCGCCGAATGGTTCGAGACGTTTCCGGGCCGCAGCCAGAGCCTCGTCGTCTTGGTCAAGCCCGACCACGGAGAGCTCGGGACGCCGCTCGAGGAGCGCAACCGCATGACCGGCACCGCCAAGCGTTGCATCGAGAACCACGCCATCTGGCACACCGTCAAAAACCGAAAGGATCTCTTCGACCATGACGGGGATGTGCTCAAAAGTCATTGGTGTTTCCCAAGACGCCGCCAACCAACACTGGGCACACCAGCGAAAGGCATCACACAACTCGGCCATCGGCAGTCCTCCGACCAGCAAACGCACGCTGGGTTTTCTCTCCCAAACGAGCTAGATGGTAAGCGGGCGGAGTAGGGGCCTTCCATCGCGCTAATCGGAGGACTGCGGATAAACGAGTTGTGTGATGTGCGGGGTCTTCTTCGGGGCTCCTTGTGGTTCTTTCGGGGCGAGGGGGTTACGCAGCGGGCGGCGGGGTTAGATCCCCAGGCCACTCTCCAGCACCGTCATGAGTTCGGCGGTCGAGTCGACTGAGTCGGCCTCCCAGGTCGCCTTGTCCCAGATCTCGATTCGGTCGAGGGTTCCCACCAGCACGACGTCGCGCTGCAAATTCCCCCAAGTCAACAAGTTCTCCGGCAGGAGTACTCGGCCCTGGGTATCGGGCTTCAGTTGCGACGACGCCGAGGTTATGAGACGCAGCGTTTTGTGCTGCAGGGTGTCGCCCAATCGAACTTTCTCGCGAATCCGACCCAGGTACTCCGTGTAGCTTTCCTCGGGCCATAGCGCCACGCACTGCCCGAAGCCCGGGGAAGCGAAGGTCGTCGTCGTTTCCAGTTGATGGCGAAACTTCGAGGGGAGGACCAGTCGCCCCTTCTTGTCCAACGTGTGCTCGAAGGTTCCGACGAATATCACTGGATTCGGGCTCCCCTTCTTGCTGCGTTTGTGGGCGTGCTTGGTGCTGGATTGGTGCGGGTGGAGAGACGAGCCGAAGCCGTTGACTGGCGTAGTTAGGGCTCGTTGTGGTCTTGCTCTCCATAATGCCCCACTTTATGCCTTTTTACCCCACCATGTCAATCATCCTCGCCACACTTTCGCCACAATGCCCCCAGATTCGCCTTTGGCCCCTGAAATTGCAGGAGCAACACAAGCAACATTCGCAACAGGAACGACACAGTAGGCCGAGAAAATTTCGCGAAGGTGCCGATTTCGAACGGCGAACATGATCAGAGCCGGGGCAGACAGTCCGAGAGACACCGCAATAGGGCAATAGAGTGGTGAGCCATGAGCGACGACCTCTTTCTCGCGGCAGCGATCGACGAAGCCAAGACCGGACTGGCTGCCGGCGGCATCCCTATTGGATCGGTGCTGGTGCTCGACGGCGAGATCATCGGCCGCGGCCACAACCAGCGGGTCCAAAAGAACAGCGCGATTCTTCATGCCGAGA
Source organism: uncultured Acidimicrobiales bacterium (assembly GCA_938023735.1). GTDB lineage: Bacteria > Actinomycetota > Acidimicrobiia > Acidimicrobiales > SHLQ01 > CALLQB01. Next base: position 13,809 of record CALJDK010000111.1, on the reverse strand, counting down.
TGGATGCACTGAACAACGCTGGCCGGCGAAGCGCCGCCGACTATCGCCGTTCCACGCTCTACTCCACCCTGTCTCCCTGCGATATGTGCAGCGGAACCGTGCTTTTGTTTGGCATTCCTCGGGTAGTTATCGGCGAAAACACAACGTTTCAGGGCCCCGAGGAGTACACAACAGCTCGAGGTGTAGAACTAACCGTGGCTCACAACGACGAGTGCATCGACCTCATGAAAACCTTCATAGCCAACAACCCAGAACTCTGGAACGAAGACATAGCCAAGTAACCTGACCGCCACCCGGTGTCAGACGAAGGGTCAGACGAAGGGTCAGACGAAGGGTCAGACGAAGGGTCAGACGAAGGGTCAGACGAAGGGTCAGACTAAATAACGCTCTGCGTGGTGCGATACGCGCGCAAGTGTGCGAGAACCGCTTCGTAGCAACGAAGTGAAGCCTGCGGGGTCAGACCAGGTGTCAGACGAGGGGTCAGACGACAAGACGGCTGGGACCCGCGACACTCGTGTCTGACACCAGTGTCGCGACCCGGGGAGAAGCTGGGAGTCGTGCCGCAGCGCCAGCGAAGGCCGAGGTTGAAACCGAAGCCCGGTAGCGAAGCGCAGAGAGAGCGAACTTGTGAGCGAACGACCAGAAGCTGGGAGTCGTGCCGGAGCGCTAGCGGAGGCCGAGGTTGAAACCGAAGCCCGGTAGCGAAGCGCAGAGAGAGCGAACTTGTGAGCGAACGACCAGAAGCTGGGAGTCGTGCCGCAGCGAACGCGAAGGCCGAGGTAGAAACCAAAGCCCGATAGCGAAGCGCAGAGAGAGCGAACTCGTGAGCGAACGACCAAAAGTAGAGCCGGTTGGCCCATTGTTGGGGTTTGGGGGGAGATCTACTCTCGGCGGTATCACCTCGCACTATTTGCGTCTATGAATGGCTGGTTACAGCAATGAAGAATCGCCGTAAGGACAACAAACCAACCGATGATCCCGAGGACGTAACGTCCTGGGACTTGCCGAGCCAGCTCGAAGCCAACGATCTGAGCGAGTCGACCGAGTTCTTTGTACCGCCAGCGTCCTCGACGCTTGCGCCGCCACCCAACTTCGATGGCGAACTCCCAACGCTTCCGCCACCTCCTCCCCCGCCCCCGGCACCCCCCGTTCCCCCGACTGCACCCGGACTGTTCGTTGACGAGCCGTCCGCCGAGTCGTGGACCGCTGCCGCGCCGTCGGCAGAGGTGCGCGATTTCCCGGATAGCGCAAAAACCACCACGCCGTTCCGGCCCGATCGCCCGCAGCCAGCCTCGGTGATCGATCTCACCACCCGTACCGAGCATCCCTACGACGACATCTACAACCTCGACGATGCCGATGCTCCCCTTCTGGGCTCGAGCGCGACCGACCTGACAGACATCACCGATGTCACCGATAGCGCCAACTCCGAGGACGCTGACGTTGACGCAATCGACGTATCCGACCGCATCTCGAGTGTTTCGGAAGTTCGAGAGCTCCCCGACGACTTGCGTTCGGCGCTTCAGATCGCGACGACCCCGTCGCTTGGACTCCCGGTGCTCGATAAGGACCCCACCCCCGCGGTCGCACCGGCGGCAAGCATCTCGTCGTTGGCTCCGCCCCCAACCGCGCAGGCTGCGGCAATCGCTGACCTTCCGGCCATTCTCACCGTGGACGTCGTCGGCTCGCCGGCGGCGAGTCTCAGTGGACTCTTCACTGATGTTCTCACCGACAACGGATTTCGCGTCGACTCGGTAAGCGAGACGTCGATTTTGCTTACTCGTGAAGCCGGCACGGTCACCATCGACCTGGCCGAGCAGGCCGAGGGCTGCATTGTCGAAGTCCTGGGACTTCCGGCAACCGCGGTGAAGAAGCTCATGCTTGCTGGATTGCTCCAGATTGGCTATGAGATGCAGGCGAGCCGCACCAACGAGACGGTCCTACGGAACGGACAGACCTCGATGGTCCGAATCGTCGTCGTCTAGAAGTCGACGACGTCGAACGAACCGCTACTTGACGTTGGGGATCTCGGCGCCGATGGTGGTCGAATCACCATGGCCGGTATGAACCACGGTTGCTTCGTCGAGCACCAACAACTTCTTGGTGATGCTCTCGACCAGTAGCTGGTGACTACTGAACGAACGCCCGGTCGCGCCGGGGCCACCGTTAAACAACGTGTCGCCGCTGAAAACGGTCCGTTCGGATGCCACATGAAGACTGACGCCTCCGGGCGAGTGGCCGGGGGTGTGGAGGATTTCGACCTCGACGCCGCCGACGGTGAGGACCTGACCATCGGCGAGTTCGTTGTCGATGCGACGATCTGGGTAGATGACCTCCCAGAGCATTGAGTCGTCGGGGTGCAACAGAATTGGAGCGCCCGTGGCTTCGGCAAGGTCGGCCGCAGCATTGATGTGGTCGTTGTGAGCGTGGGTGCACACAATGCCCGACACTTTGCGGCCGCCGATGCCATCGAGAATGGGCCGGTGGTCGTGCGCCGCATCGATGACGAGTACCTCGTCATCGTTCCCGACGAGCCAGATGTTGTTGTCGACGTCAAAGTCTTCACCGTCGAGCGAGAACACGCCCGACGTAATGATGTGATCGATTCTGGTGGGCATCAGATCACCACGACCGAACGGAGAACTTCGCCAGCTTCCATCTTGTGGAACGCTTCCTCGACGTCGTCGAGCGAGATGGTTTCGGTGACGAATCGTTCGAGGTCGAGACGACCCTGCAGGTAGAGGTCGATGAGCATCGGGAAGTCGCGTGAGGGCAGGCAGTCGCCGTACCACGAGGATTTGAGCGAGCCGCCACGGCCGAACACATCGATGAGCGGAAGCTCGATCTTCATCTCGGGGTTTGGCACACCGACGAGCACGACGGTGCCAGCGAGGTCGCGGGCGTAGAACGCTTGCTCGTAGGTTTGCGGTAGACCGACCGCCTCGATGGCGACGTCGACACCGTTGCCGTCGGTGAGTTCTTGAATGGTGGCCACAACATCGCCGCTTCCAGCATTGATGGTGTGGGTTGCGCCGAACTCTTTGGCCCATTCGAGCTTCTTGTCATCGAGGTCGACAGCGATGATGGTGCTGGCCCCGGCCAAGTGAGCACCCGCGATCGCGGCATCGCCAACGCCGCCACAACCAAACACGGCCACCGAATCACCACGGCCAACTTCGCCAGTGTTCATCGCCGCGCCAAGCCCGGCCATCACGCCGCAACCGATAAGTCCCGCTACCTCGGGTTTCGCGTCGGCACTTACCTTGGTGCACTGGCCGGCATGAACGAGGGTCTTCTCGGCAAAGGCGCCAATGCCAAGCGCCGGACTGAGTTCTTGCCCATCGAGGGTCATCTTCTGGGCGGCGTTGTGGGTGTTGAAGCACAGCTGAGGCTTGCCTCGGTTGCACGAGCGGCAGTCGCCACACACGGCCCGCCAGTTTAAGATGACGAAATCGCCGACCTCGACCGAGGTGACACCTTCGCCAACCGACTCAACGATTCCGGCGGCTTCATGGCCGAGCAGGAAGGGAAACTCATCGTTGATGGCGCCCTCGCGGTAGTGCAGGTCGGTGTGGCAAACACCGCATGCCTGGATCTTTACGACGGCCTCATCGGGACCAGGATCGGGAATATCGATGGTCTCGATTGTTACTGGTTCGCCCTTGGCCTTGGCGACGACCGCTCGTACTTGCTGAGGCATTGCCCCTCCTGAGGTTCGTTGTGTCCTCGGAGAGACTAGACGAGGTGAGCTAGGTGTTGGGATCCAACCGAATGTCGACGGTACCGCCGCCCCATCCGTTGACGCTGTCGCGGGCTTCAACCATAAGTTCGTCCACACCATCGGGGATCTCGACCCCGGCAAGTGAGCGGGTGAACGGCTGTTCGAATTGATGGTCGTGGGTTAGCTCACGAGTGCCGTAGACGGTGCCGTCGAGGCCGACGACCCGCCATGCGTCGGCATACCGTTCTGGGGTGTCGTACGGAGAACTGATGGTGACATCAAAGCTGTACGGACCGTTTCCTTCGCGTTCGAAGTTGACTTCGATGACGTTGGGGAATCGATTGTCGTCGGCGGTCTCGGTCTCGGCGGTGGCCTCATCGGTTCCGGCCTCGGAGTCGACACCGGCATCGCTATCGGCACTGACCTCGTCGCTGGCGTCAGATGTTGCGTCGGCGTCGGCTGGAGCCTCGGCATCGAGCGTTGGTCGATCGGCCGACCCGCAGGCACTAAGGGCGAGACCAATCGCAAGCAATACTGCGCACAGCCTTGAAACACCGAACTTGGCGACACGGATCTTGGTGACACGGAGAGAACTTGCAGACACGTGGAAATTCTACTCGGTCAGTCTTGCTCAAAGTACTCGGCACAGTCGTCGCGACGCTGTGCCTCGTCGAGGTCGTTGATGTGGCCCGTGCGAATGAGTACTTCACAAGTCACCGGGTGTTCTTCTTCGGTGTCGATGTGGTTGATGGGATCGCGCGGTGCGCCAAATTGACGAAGCTCAAAGTGTAAGTGGGGACCAGTGGAGTGACCGGTCGACCCGACCCAACCCACAACTTCGCCGCGAGCAACCTGCTGCCCAGGAACAACCCGCATCTGGCTTTGGTGGGCGTAGAGGGTTCCCCACTGGTTGCCGTGATCGATGACCACAACGTTTCCGTATCCACCACGTGCTTCTGCCATCACGACGACGCCCGCGGCTGCGGCGAAGATTTCGTCGCCCGACCTACCGCCGTAGTCCAGTCCATTGTGCATCCGCACATTTCCCCAGATGGGGTGCAGTCGCGGGCCAAAGCCCGAACTGATTGCCGGCACGAGCAATGGCGGATGAAGGCGTGGCGGTGGTCCTGGCGCCTGGTTGGCCTGGGACCGTTGAAGGGCTGCCGATGCTGAGTCGGAGTCCTGCTGGATGGCATTGAGGCGCTGTTCGAACTCGGTACGAACGGTCTGAATGTCGGCAAGCTGGCGCCGCATCTCGATTTCTTCCTGCTCGGCAAGGATTCGAAGGGCGTCGAGTTCGACGGTGTGGCCTTCGACTTGGGCTTCGAAGGTTTCGACACGAGCCACGGTTACTCGGGCCTGACGCTCGAGTGAGTTCTTCGCGACGAGCAATTCATCCACTCGCACCTCGAGGGCTTCGATGGAGGTCACGATGCCTTCCTGATCGTCGAGTGCCACATGGGCGTACTCGCGCAGGCTTTCGACCTCGTCGATCGACTCGGCGTTGAGCACCGTGCTCAGGATGTTCTCGTTTGAGGCGCTTCCGCCCATGAACGCTTCGACCGCTTGTCGCTTCAGGCGAAGGTTCTCATCGGTAAGTTCGGCTTGGACTCGGGCCAGTTCTTCCTCGGTCTGTTCCCGGACCATCGTCGCCTTGTCGTGATCTGCCCGGGCTACCTGTAGTTCAAGCTCGGTCCAGGCGAGCATGCCGGTAAGCCGCGACGACCGGGCTTCGATCTCGGCGAGCCGCTGATTCGCCAGCTCCCAGATGGCCAACGCTTCGGCTTCGTCGCCAACGGCTTCGTCGTACTTTTCTTGAAGTTCGATGAGTTCGGCAGCGGAGTAACGAGGAGCCGACGGAGACGGGGTGCCTGGAACGCCTGGCTGTTCACCCGAATCGCCGGGCGCCGGCTGATCGGGGCCGGACTCGTCCGGGTTGGGGATGTCGCCAACTCCGGGTTCGCCTTCGCCGGCGCGAATTGGCGCATCGGTGGAAGGCGGTTGTTCGCCAGAACCGTCGTCTTCAGCGGGCGCTGGCGCCTGGGTTGTCGGTGGTTGCGAGGCCGGAGGTTGCGTTGCGGGCGGCTCGGTTGCTGGAGGTTGAGTTGGCGCTGGCGCCGGTGTTGTGTCGGCGGGGGCCGGAGCCGGTTCATCCTGGGCCGAAGCGCTTGGAGCGCCGGCGATCACCGACACAAGCAGGAGCACGACAAGCGAGACACCGCACACCAAAAAGGCAAAAGAACGACGCGGAGACAGCCCGAAGGCCGAGGACACAGGGGACACCTGTACCAATCGGCTCAAACGGACAATTGATGAACTGAATTACCTACGCAACACCGATTGTGAGGCGTGTTCACGCCACCACTTTCATGACCAGCGTCTTTAGACGTCGAGTTTGGTGGAAACCGCGAAAAGTGATCCCAAAATTCCCACGGCGACGCCGATGGCGAGCACCCAAAGGCTGCGATTGAACAGCTCGGCATCGGTCACGCGAAGACCTTCGAGCAGCGCCAAACTCTGCGACTCGCTAAAGCCGTCGATGACGTATTTTCGCACAATCACCATTCCGCCGACCGCTAGGCCGGCCCCAACGATGCCGTGAACCAGCCCCTCGAGCATGAACGGTAATCGGATAAACCAGTTGCTGGCACCGACGAGTTTCATCACTTCGATCTCTTGGCGGCGCGCGCCGATAGCAACGACGATGGTGTTGAGGATTAGTAGCGCGGCCGCAAACAGCAGCACGATGCCCACATATAACAAGCCTTGCGATATTCGATCGGCCTGGGTTTGGATGTCTTTGATTGCCTCGCTGGCAAACACGACATCGCGCACGCCCGGCTGGTTGAGGAACTGCGACCCGAGTTCGACCACAACATCGGCATCGGGGTCGACGGGAACGACACGATACGAGGGCGGGAGATCTGTGGCTTCGACGGCGTCAAGCAGATCAGGCGAGTCGACGAACATGTCTTGGAATTCGGCGAGCGCCTCGTCCTGAGACACGTAGGTGAAGTCACGGACCGCCGGGCTTTCGTCGATGGACCGACGAATCGCAGCGTCTTGGTCGGCATCGGCCTCGGGGTTCATCCACACGACGAACTCGATGCCGCCCTCCCAACGAGCGGTTGCGTTGGCCACACCGTCGCGGGCAAGCAGCGCGCTGCCAAACAGCGCAAGCGAGATGGAGATGGTGAGAATTGCAGCGATGGTGAGCGAGATCCGACGCACGAGGTTCGTGCCGGTTTCGCGCAACATGTATGAGACTTTGAGAGCCATAAAGAAAACCGAGTCCTACTCGTAGACGCCCTGCGCCTGGTCGCGAACGATAGAGCCTTTGTCGAGCTCTACAACCCGGCGACGCATCGTGTCGACGATGCCGCGATCGTGGGTGGCCATAACCACCGTCGTGCCAGTTCGGTTGATTCGGTCGAGCAATCGCATGATGCCTACCGAGGTGGTGGGGTCAAGGTTGCCGGTGGGCTCGTCGGCCAGAAGAATCAACGGCCGATTGACGAACGCACGGGCGATGGACACCCGCTGTTGCTCACCACCGCTGAGCTCACCCGGGAAACTGCTCAGCTTGTCGCTGAGCCCGACAAGTTCGAGAATGGCAGGAACCTGCTTGGAAATAACCGAGCGGGGTCGACCAATTACCTCAAGGGCAAAGGCGACGTTCTCGGCCACCGTCTTTTTCTCGAGGAGTTTGAAGTCCTGAAAGATGCAGCCGATGTTTCTACGCAAATAGGGAACCTTCCAGCTGCTCAGCTGGCCGATGTCTTTGCCAGCCACGAAGATCCGCCCATCGCTGGGGGACTCTTCTTTGTTGAGGAGCCGAATGAAGGTGCTCTTGCCGGAACCTGATGGGCCAACAAGAAACACAAACTCGCCCTTGCCAATATCGATGTTGGCGTTCTGGAGCGCCGCAGCGTCAGCGCCCTTATAGCTCTTGGAGACGTTTTCGAGTTTGATCATGAAGTCACAGGGCAGAGCGGTATTGAGGCAGACACGGGGAAAACCGGGAGAATGCGAGAAGAAAGAGAACAGGGAAATGGGCTAAAGGAAAACGCTAGCAGCGGCGTAGCAAAAGCGACGTTCACGACTCCAGAACCGACAACGTGGCGATAGTGTCGCTAGTCGGGTTCGGCGGCCGTTGCAGCGGCGGCCCGATTCCAACGGAGGTAGGCCTCCATAAAGGGTTCGATATCGCCGCTGAGCACGTTGTCGACCTGCCCGGTTTCGAACTCGGATCGAAGGTCTTTCACCATCTGGTAGGGCTGTAAAACATAGGAGCGGATCTGGCTACCGAAGCCGACATTCTTGGCCTCACCGGCAATTTCAGCCAGGTCGTCCTCACGCTGTTTCCGTTCAAGATCGAGCAGCTTTGCGGCCAGCATTTGTAACGCTCGGTCTTTGTTCTGATGCTGGCTGCGCTCGTTCTGGCAGGCGGTAACTACCCCGGTGGGGATATGGGTGATGCGCACCGCCGAATCGGTGACGTTGACGTGCTGGCCTCCGGCTCCCGACGAACGGTAGGTGTCGATGCGGAGATCCTTCTCGTCGATGTCGACCTCGTCGGTGACCTCATCGAAGAACGGCACAACCTGCATCGACGAAAAAGCGGTCTGGCGCTTTGCCTCTTTGTTGAACGGCGAGATTCGCACAAGACGGTGCACCCCGTGCTCGGATTGGAGCAGGCCGTATGCATGGCGGCCCCGTACAACAAACTCGACCGATGACAAACCTGCTTCGGTGCCTTCAGAAACCGCTTCGACTTCGATCTTGAAACCGCGGCGCTCGGCCCAGCGGGTGTACATCCGCATCAGCATTTCGGCCCAGTCCTGGGCATCGGTGCCCCCCTCGCCCGACTGGATGTGGCAGACCGCATCTTTTTCGTCGTACTCACCGGAGAACAGCGAGCGCATCTCAAGCTCGGCGAAGGTTTTCTCGATCGCCGCTATTGCATCGGTGATTTCGGGTTCGAGCGACTCGTCGCTTTCTTCCCGAGCCATCTCGTACAGCGTCTCGACATCACTGATGTCGCTCTGCAAGGTGTCGAAGTTCTTGAGATCGTCGGTGAGCGACGCAAGTTCGGTCTGCACCTTGCGGGCCGCGTCGACGTCGTCCCAAAGGTCGGGACGTCCCATCTCGGTTTCGAGTTGGGGCTGACGAGCCCGAAGCTCCTCGACCGAGAGGTAGCCGTGGGCTTCCTCGCAGCGTCGATGAAGCGCGCTGATGGCGTCAGAAAAGTCCTGCATTGGAAGACGAGACTATTTCTTTCCGTGGCACTGCTTGAACTTCTTGCCGCTTCCACACGGGCAGGGGTCATTGCGGCCGGCCTTCTCGAACTCGGTGAGCTTCACCGGGACCTTTTTGGCCTCGCCGTTCTCCTCGACGATTTTCGGCGCTCCGGAAACTTTGGTTCCGGCCTCGGAAGCCATCGCTGGCTGCTTGCGCTCAGCCGTTTCGCTCTGGCTGTCGGGGGCGGATTCTTCAACATCGACCGCAGCCGCCTGAGGCTCGGGGGCTGGCTCTTCTTTCACGTTCACCTGCACGTGCATGACGTACTTGACGAAATCCTGGGCGATGCCGGTCATCATGTGACCAAACATCTCAAATCCTTCGCGTTGCCACTCGCTTGCCGGATCCTTCTGCCCCATGGCCCGAAGGTGAATACCCTCACGCAGGTAGTCCATCTCGTAGAGATGTTCACGCCATCGCTGGTCGATGATCTGCAGCATCACCTGGCGCTCGACCTGGCGCATGATCTCCGACGAGATCTCTTCCTCGCGGCGTTCGTAGTGCTCGATGGCCTCGGCCATGAGCACCTCGTACAGCGCGTCGGTGGTGGGTTGAGCCTCGAGTGACTCTTCGGTCTGTTCGGTGGGCCAGTAGGTGGCGACTTCGGTGGCCAGGGTATCGAGATCCCAGTCGTCGGTGTGATCGCTCACCGCATGGCTGGCAACCAGTGCATCGACGGCTTGCGCCAGGTACTCCATGGCTTCCTCGCGCAGATCGAGACCCTCGAGAATCATGTCGCGGCGCTTGTAGATGACTTTGCGCTGCTCGTTCATGACCTCGTCGTACTTGAGGACGTTTTTGCGGACTTCGGCGTTTTTTTGCTCGACCGTTGTTTGCGCCCGCTCGATGGCCTTGCTGACCATCTTGGCTTCGATTGCTTCGTCTTCGGGCAGGGCCTTACTCATGACGAAGTCCATGGCGCCGGTGGCGAAGAGGCGCATGAGGTCGTCTTCGAGCGAAAGGTAGAAGCGGCTCTCGCCGGGCTCACCCTGACGTCCAGATCGACCACGAAGCTGGTTGTCGATTCGGCGACTGTCGTGGCGTTCGGTTGCCAGCACATACAGGCCGCCGAGTTCGCGAACCTTGTCGCCTTCGGCCGAGCACTCGGCATCGAATGCCTCGAACGACTCGTCGAAGATGTCTTTTCCCTCGTCGGACTCGAGCTCGAGACCGGCCCGCATGACTTCGTTCTCGGCAAGTTTTTCGGCGTTTCCGCCGAGCACGATATCGACACCACGGCCAGCCATGTTGGTGGCCACGGTTACCGAACCGATGCGGCCAGCCTGGGCGACCACGCTTGCTTCCTGGGTGTGTTGTTTGGCGTTGAGCACGTGGTGCTCGATGCCTCGCTCATCGAGCACTCGCGAAAGTTTCTCGGAGTTTTCGACCGACACGGTACCGACCAACACCGGCTGGCCCTTTGCGTTGCGTTCGCTGAGGTCTTCGACAATCGCTTCGAATTTGGCGGCCTCGGTCTTGTAAATCAGGTCGGCCTGATCGAGCCGAGCCAGCGGCTTGTTGGTAGGAATCGGCACCACCTGAAGGTTGTAGGTGTTTGCGAACTCCGACGCCTCGGTTTCGGCGGTACCGGTCATGCCGGCCAGCTTTTCGTAGAGGCGGAAGTAGTTCTGAAGGGTGACGGTGGCGAGGGTTTGGTTTTCCTCTTTGATTGCCACGCCCTCTTTGGCCTCGACCGCTTGGTGAAGACCTTCGGACCAGCGACGACCGTCGAGAACACGGCCGGTGAACTCGTCGACGATCTTCACCTCGCCCTCTTTGATGATGTAGTCCTTGTCGCGGCGGTAGAGCTCTTTGGCCCGAAGCGACTGCTGGAGATGGTGCACCAGGTTCGAGGAAACGGCGTCGTACAGGTTGTCGATACCCAGCGCGGCTTCAACCGAATGAATGCCCTCTTCAGTGGGAGCAACGATGCGCTTTTCTTCGTCGACGTCATAGTCGAGGTCGCGCTTGAGGCCCCGGGCGATTGCGGCGAACTGGTGATAGGTCTGCGCGGCTTCGGCCAGACGACCCGAGATGATGAGCGGGGTCCGGGCCTCATCGATGAGAATCGAGTCGATCTCGTCGACGATGCAGTAGTTGTGGCCGCGTTGCACCTTGCGTTCGAGCGACATCGCCATGTTGTCGCGCAGGTAGTCGAAGCCGAGTTCGTTGTTGGTTCCGTAGGTGATGTCGCAGGCATACTGCTCGCGCTTGTACGCAGTGTCGCGGTTGCCGGGCACGATCAGCCCCACCGAAAGACCGAGGAAGCGATGGATTTCGCCCATCCACTCGGCGTCGCGGGCCGCCAGGTAGTCGTTGACGGTAACGACGTGAACGCCCTTCCCGCCAACGCCGTTGAGGTACACGGGAAGAAGCGACGTGAGCGTCTTGCCTTCACCAGTCTTCATTTCGGCCACCCAGCCGAGGTGAAGCGCCGCCCCACCCATGAGCTGCACCGGATAGTGGCGTTGGCCAATCACCCGATCGGCGGCCTCGCGGACAACCGCGAACGCCTCGACGAGCATGTCGTCGAGCGATTCACCATTGGCGGAACGCTGCTGGAAATCGGTGGTTTTGGCCCGGAGCGCATCGTCAGAGAGGGCTCGGTACTCGGACTCGTACGCGTCGATGTCAGGGACAAGCGCCTCAAGAGCCCGCAGTTTTTTGCCGTCGCCGGTGCGGAGAATTTTATCGAAGAAACCCATAGAACTTTTGAAGTGTATGCGCCCCAGCACCGCATGAGGCGTTCAGGGGTTATCGGTCGACGGGTGCGGGCGTGAAGGCGGCCGCGACGCCGTGCACGCTTCGCGCCCCGGCCGACCAGAGAGCTGCCGCCGACGCCTCGAGCGAAGCACCCGTGGTGAGGACATCGTCGACGACCAGAATGGTTTTTCCGGCCGCCGCCGAGCTGGCACGAAACCGGACGCGCTGATGGCGATCGGCCGCGCTCAAACCGGTTTGGCTTGAGAAACGCCGATCGGCGGCGGTGGTAAGGAGTGGCCGGGCCGGGGTGTCGAGCCGCCGCGCAACCCGTCGAGCCAGCAGCTCGGCTTGGTCGAAACCACGCGATCTTCGTCGCCGGGCCGTGGTGGGCACCCATGCGACCAGGTCGAGCGCTGCGACGACATCAGGTGCCAGAACATGCGCCATCGCTGATGCGATCCACGCAAGCGACTGCCGCTGATTGCGATATTTCATCGATGAAATCAGCGTTCGGCCTCCATCGACATACAGAAACGCGGCCACGCACGAGTCGAGACCGCCGGGGCACGGCGGTTCGGCCGGCACCAACTGCGCGACACAATCACGACAGGGTGAACCCGACTCGTTTCCACAAACTGCACATCGAATCAACATGGCCACAACCTAAAGAGCGCCACTGACACGGGGGGTTTCCTCCGACGGGCGGTGAATGAGTACATTCGCTCTGTGCAGAGCCTCAGGCGTAACAACCTCATTCTGATTATTTGCGACGACCTCGGCGACCGCTGCCAACCGTGAAGCTGCGCAACCTACCCATCCTCGGCCACCCCTTGGTTAGCCATTTCCTCATCACCGCTGTGCTCAACATGGGCTACGGGTCGATCTTCACGCTGCTCGCCGAGTTCCGGACGGAATACGGCTTTAGCGAAGGCGAGCTTGGGCTGGTGGCCTCCGCCGGATTCTTCGCCGGTTTCGCCTCGCAGGTTGGCCTGGCCCCGTTGGCCGACCGGGGCCATACCCCCACGCTCATCAAGGGCGGGGTGCTCCTCGCCGCCGTTGGAATGTTCGGCATGGTCGTGTCGTCGACGGTCGTTGCATTCGTGCTGGCAAGAATTCTGTTTGGGTTAGCCACCGGCGCAACGTCGCCAGCCATTCGCCGACTCGTTATCACCAGATACCCCGACGACCTCGGCGAAAACCTTGGCCAGCTCACCGCGTTTGAGATCGCCGGCTTTGTTGCTGGCCCGGTTCTTGGGGCCGTGTTGTTTGAAGTGGGCGGGCTCTCCCTTCCGTTCTTGGCGATGGGCGGGCTCAACCTGGTGCTGTTCCTGTGGGTGATGCGACTCGACCTCAGCACTCCCCCGGGCGACGGCGAGAAGCGGGCAACCGCACCACTGCTGCGAATCCGCGGCATCCAATCGGCGCTCCTTGCGGGCGCGGCGTTCTACCTGGCAATCGCCTACTTCGAGGCCACCTGGGCGCTACTTCTCACCGACCTAGGCGCCGAGAACTGGGCGATCGGGCTATCGCTCAGCCTGTTCGTCCTGCCCTTGGTTGTCGTCGCTCCTCGTGCCGGTCGGCTGGCGCAACGAATTGGGCATCAGTCGATCATCGTGTGGTCGATAGGCGCCACGATTCTGTGCACTGCGTTGTATGGCTTCGCCACAGCTGCGTGGGTGGCTATGTTGATTTCACTCGTACATGCCGTGGCCGATGGTTTCACCATGCCCGCCAACCAGATCGCCGTGGCAATGTCGAGCCCGAAGGAGCAGATCGCCACCGCACAAGGTCTGTTCTCGGCCACCGGCACACTCGTGGGTGGCGTCGCAGCGTTTCTTTCGGGCTGGCTCTACGAGATCGAAGGTCCCCGCACGTTGTACCTGCTGTGCGCGCTCACGATGGCGATATTTCTCCTGCTCTCGATGTGGCGGGCGGAGCCTAGGGAACGAGCGCCCCGAGACACCAAAACGACCGAGGCATCTTATGGTTGAGCAGGTGATGAGTACCTCTGGCCGCCTTCGACAACCCGCAATCATCGTTGCGCTTTCCTTGGCGTTGCTTCTCGCCGCATGCGGAGGCGACTC
>CALJDK010000110.1 GCA_938023735.1 uncultured Acidimicrobiales bacterium | reverse complement strand
GGAGACCCAAAGAGAAAGTCGTCGAACTTGTGGCTTCCCGGGTAGTACACGAGCTCGCCGTTGCCCTCTTCAACATCTTCGAGCGCAATCCACGCCGCAGCGATGCGAACCGGTTCGCTGACCACCACATAGGCGGTGTCCTGATGGATGCGTTGCTGCGAGCCGCGTTCGAAGAAGAGCGACTGGAACGCAAGAGGTTGCTCATCGAAGATCGCTTCGAGAAAGTCTCGGATCTCGGGCACAAAGGCCGCGAGCTGAGCGCTTTGCGCGTTGACGATAGGGTCGACGATTCGACGGCGGCCATCGGCAGGAAACTGATGGGCCCACTTCAGGCCGAGCTTTGGGTTCCGGCCGAGAAACCCGCTGCCGGGTTCCCATGCCGACTCGACCTCCTCGTCGATGGATCCAAGAAGTTCCTCGGGAACGATGCCTCGCATGATGATGTAGCCATCGCGTTCGAATGTCTCGACCTGGGCGGCAATATCTTCGCTGATGCGACCGTCGGCAACCCGAGCTGCGAGTTCGTCGGCGAACCGGTCGGTGTCGATCCAGTTGCCACCAAATCGGCTGTGGTAGGTGACGTTGTTGTTAGGAAGGTTGTTAGGAAGGTTGTTAGGAGGGTCGGTAGGCATGGTTGGTGGAACCGTCTCAGGAGGCATCGTGGGGGCGGGCAGCGCCAGCTCGTTCAAGCACAGCACCGGGAAGAGGGGCAAGTTCGTAGGTTGGTGGAACGCCGGTTGATCTCCAGCTCTCAAGTGAGCGGTTGAGCAGTACTTCGAGATCGTCGACGACCGTGCCAAATACGCTAGCGGTCATTGGTTGCACTGCATCAGCAGCGAGCGACGTGGTCCATTGCTTCTGCCGAGCGATGGCTTCAGCCACCAGCGATGCGTCGGGGTCGATGGTCACTTCGGACAGTTCGGGCCGAGAGGCAAATACCAAGGCTCGGGCAGTGGCTACCATCGCGCCCTGGTCGGTATCGATGATCTGCCCCGACTCGAGAACCATGTAGTGCGACGCCATGCCGCGGTTCGACCATCGCGACTCGACACCGTCGATGGTTATGCCCAGATGCTCCCCGACTGCGGCGGCCGCAATGAGTGGATCGGCGGCAAGGTCGTCTTCGTACACCAGCGTGAGTCCGCGGTCACCGAAATGGTTCTGGAAGCGACGAACCACTTTCGTGTAGTCGACGTCGATAAGCGGGTGGTCGAATGTCTGCTCGAAACCAACGTCGAACTTCGCCCGGAGAAGCTGGTGGTTGTAGTGCGACCACGCCCGAATGAGCGGCTGGCGAAGCACCAGAATGCCTTTGGTCTCGGCCCCACACAGGTCGTGGATACGGTCGTAGGACTTTGGGTTACGGAAGTAGCTGGGCGTGATGTCGCCCACCAGCGCTTGACCGTCGTAGGTGTTGTACCGATCGCGGTACCAGTCGATACCGCGGTCGAACTCGCGGTTGAAGAAGAAGTGCTCTTTGAACCGACCGAGATATACGTCGGGGTGTTGATCGAGCATGCGGTGCAACGAGGTGGTGCCGCATTTCTCGACACCGACACACACAAACGACGGCATCGGCGGAACGTCCGGCGAAGTCGTCATGCTCTAGAACTTCTCGAACTTGTAGCCGAACTCATCGACAACCGATTCGGTGATGGACTTCACCAAACGGATCGTGTCGGACTCGAGCACCTCGGCGAAGCGGTTGGCTTCGGGTTTCACGCCCGCCAGGTCGTCGCTGGACGGGGTGGACACACCAACAAAACCGCAGATGGTGTCGACCTCGGTGACCGGACGGTGGGTGAGGTTTTCATAGGACACCGACAACATCCTCTCAGGGTTAGCTGCCCGAAAACTCTCAGCGATCACTACCGATTCGCGCCAGTAATTTGCGGCAGCTACCGGGTCGGGCAACGACATCACTTTGCCGACTTTGAGACTGGCGACCACGTTGAGCGGGTTGCGGACGATGTGCACGAACCGGCTGCCGGGGTAGTCGTGGGCTAGCAACGAAAGTCCAAAGACATTCTGCGGAGTCTTATCGAACCAGCGAGCACCGGGAGCTGCGCCCTGCTTCTCGAGGTAGAGCGCCAGGTAGCCGTCGGTGAATTCGCGGCGCGAGCGAGCCTTTTCGAAGAGCGCAATCACCTCTTCCTCGGCGATGCCATCGAGATCTCGATGGTGTTCGAGGGTCTTGTTCTTCAGGTACTGCCTGCGATACTGCGGAGTGCGATACGGCTGCCCCCAACGGTAGAAGTGGGTCTCTTCGGGGCAGTACAAGCCGGGCACCGACCGCAGCAGGTCGCGAAGCATTGTGGTGCCGCTCCGTGGGCTGCCGAGGATAAAGAACGGTATCGAGGGGGACGTAGTGGCCAAACCGGCTAGGCGCCTTTCGAGCGGAGAAGACCGGCGTAGAGCTCGCGGTAGTCGTCGGCCATCGCTGCGGTTGAGCGCACGTTGGCCACGGTTGCTTGCGACGCAAGTTCGGTGTAGCCGGCACGGTCGCGTGCGGTGTTGATGGCCAGGTCGATGATCTGTTCGGGGTTGAGGGTGGCAGCGATAACACCACCGCCGTGTTCGCGGACCCGTTCGGCCGGCGCTCCGAGGGGTCCGACAAGAACAGGAACGCCGTTGGCCCAGGCTTCGGAGACGACATAGCAGTGGGTTTCGGCCCAGATCGAAAACACGCCGATAAAGGTGGGCCGGTAGGTGGCGAGCAGAACAGGAAGGTCGTCGCGCTGGTACGAGCCATGGGCTTCGATAGCACCCTCATAGCCAGGCTCGACGTCGCCCAACAGTTCGACCACAACATTGCGCGACCGGCCCACTCGTGCCAGTTCTTCGGCAAGGCCAGCGCCCTTCGACGCATTGATTGCGCCGACGAGAAGGATCTTGATGGGCTCGTCGTCGACCGGGCTCCGGTTGAGAACCCGGGGCCGTTCGAAATCTCGGCCGTGCTCGATGACGTTGATCTTGCGGCCAAGCTCGGCACCAAAGATGCGGCTGAAATGCTCGCGCGTGTCGTGCGACGGGGTGATCAGGGCATCGACCAGCTCGATAAGTCGGCGCGACTCGTCGCGCCAGAGATGCACAAACCGGTGCTTGAGATCGATGTCGTTTTCCAGCCATATCGGCGTGTTACACCGACCGTCGCCGGCAGTGCAGGTGCCACCACAGAACGTGTTGTTGTTATCGAGCAGGTTCACCGACGGGCACGCCATGTAGAAGTCGTGCAGGGTGAGCGCCACGGGGATGCCAAGGGCTTTGGCGATACGAGGAACATCGAAGCTGTGCCCGATGAGGTGGTGCACGTGGACGAACTCAATACCGAAGCGGGTGAACAACTCCACCGCCACCCGGGCAACCTCGGGGTCATCGACGCGGCGAACATCCCACGGCCTCGACAGGGTCCAGCGGGTTATCTCGGTGCGTTCCCTCGGGTCGTCGGCCGACCACAGAACCAGATCGTTGCCGTTTGGAATGAGGACGAGTGGTTCGTACTCGTCGCGCATTGCTGCAACGAGATCGTCGACGTGGTACTCGGTGCCACCACCGCCGTTGTGAATAACGGTGAGTACCCGACGACGCATAGTGCCGTCGCTTGCTGCAATGGCGGCCGATGCGTTGGCGCGAGCGGCCACAAAGGCTGGTGAGTCGACAAACTGCTGGGCAAGTTCGTGGTACTCGGGATAGCGCTCATCAAGCACCGCCATGCCAGCATCGATGAGTTCGGTTCGGGCGGCGTCGCCGAAGCTGGCCGACTCTTCGTGGAAGATGGCGACATCGTCGGCGACGACATGGGTAAAACCCTCGGCGACCAACTTCATACAGAAGTCGTTCTCTTCGCCGTAGCCCCGAGGGAACGCTTCGCCGTCGAGACTTGCGACCTTCGCCAGCGCTTCGGCCTTCACGAACAAACAGAACCCGTTGCCGGTTGGTCCCGTAGGGCGAAGAAAGTCGGACCCGCGGGTGATGACGGTTGCAAGTCGGGCGGCCGCATCGGGGCCACCGGGAAGCGACGACGAGAACGAGAACACGCCGGCAGCGTTCGACAGCGGGGTAACCGTTGCATACGAAGGATCTTCGTGGGCGACGGCGCGAAGCCGTTGCGCCCAGCGGGGCGTGACGATGGTGTCGCTGTTGAGGATCACCACATCGCCGGGCTCCTCCCCCGCTGTTCGGGCTCGGTTGGCGTGTTCGAGCAAACCGCGGTTGACCGTGTTGGTGAACCCCCGGTTGTGTTCGTTCGCCAGAACCGTAGTGTTCGGCCGATCCGACACCTGAGCCAGAACCTGACCGATCCGGTGATCGGGCGATGCATCGTCGATAACGATGAGGTGTACGTGTTCGGGCGTAAAGCGACGAAGCGCTTCGAGGCATCGTTGCAGCGCTTCGAAGGCGTTGTACACCGGAATGATCACGGTGAGGCTGCGTTGGAAGTGCCCGGCCTCGATGGCTTCGGCTACCGCAGCGAACGGAGCCCCAGACGGCCGACGATCAGCTGGGCCGCCGACCTCTGCTGCCGCAACCTGCGTGTCGACATCGTTGTCGAGAATCCCGGCTGGTACTTCTTTGTCGAGAATCCCGGCTGGCACTTCTTTGTCGAGAATCCCGACTTTGCGCATGCCATCAGCCAGGCGCATCGCGTACTTCACCGCTCGCCGCGAGCGCAGCCGTTCGAGCTCGATCGCGTTGAGGTTGCGATGATGCGCCGCCGTATCGAGCTCGATTTGCAACTCGGCGAGTTGACGCTCGGCCTCGGCGACAGCCGACGAGTGGGCGTGCTGGGAGTGTTCGGAGTCGGCCAGCAAATCTCGCAGCCGGTCGATTTCGACCAGCAACGATTGTTCCTGCAGTGACGCGTCGGCTTCGATGCCAGCAAACCGATCGGCCCACTCGGCCTCGCGTACGTCGAACGATGCACTGAGCTGAAAATGAACATCTGCGACCTCGTCCTGCAATGCCATCTCGAAGGCAGCTGCGGATTCGAAGGTCAGATCGAGCCCCGGCGTCTCGGGAATACGTTCGACGCCCAACGCGAACTCGGCATGGTTCCCCTCGGCGTCGTGCAACAGCTCAAGTAGCTGGACCTGCTGCGGGCTCAGCAGTTCGTGGTCGGTATCGGGTCCGCCGTCGTGGTGACGAAGCTCGGGGTCGATGACCTGGTGAACCTGCTCTTCGATGTCGGCGGGGATGCCCACATCGAGGCTTTTGGCAGCAAACTCGATGAGGTCGACGACCGGCTGACCGCCCGCCGCAACACCCGAGAAGGTCGTGACGTGGACGGCCATACCGTCCATCGACGCAACGGCCGAGCGAAGGTATCGTTCCCACAGCGCCAGTCCGAAAGGAATGGCCAGCTGGTTGCGGGTGCGGAGCGACCGGGCGATGGCCATGGGGTCGCGCAGCACAAGAACGGCGGGATTCGGTCCGAGCACGCGACGCCAGAACGGCATCGTGATGGAGAGCCGTGGATCTTTAAAGAGCCAGCCGTTCCCCGGGAATGCGTGACTGAAGATGTCGAGTGCTCGAGCGTCGAGACCCATCTCGGGCTGACTCAATCGAGCCATTTCGGCGATCGCTGCGGTCGAGGGCGCCAGCCACCCTGCGCCGGCCCGTTCCAGAAGATCCTGGTTGAAGTCGGTTAACGACTGGACTTCCCAGTGCCCTCGGGGATTGGATTCGTTGCCGCCAACCATCTCGTCGGGTCCGGGAAGCTCAAAGGGAAGCGATGCGAGCGCTTCGGTGATGGCCGAAGTGCCACTGCGATGCATCCCCACGACGTACAAACCCATCCTGAGATGCTACCGGACGGATTTCGCCGCGCCGTGTGTTCTGCGTCGGGTGCTTCTAAACTTGGCAAGCCCGGGCGGGAAAGGCACAACAAGGTTGTTCATGAGGTCACTAGCTCACATGGGACGCGGTCTATTCGCGCCCCTCTTGGCACTTGCGCTTGTTCTGGCATTGCTGGTTTCACTGATGGCGATCTCGCCCGGTCGTGCCGCTGCGTCACCGGAGGCCGATCACGAATCCCCGGCCACCGAATCGATCACGGCCACCACCACCAACCAGGCCGCACAAACCAGCTTCACGTTCGAAGGCGGCGGTTGGGGTCACGGCGTTGGTATGAGCCAGTACGGAGCATTCGGACGTGCCGCCGCTGGCCAGTCGGTCGACGAAATCCTCAAGGCCTACTACCAGGGCATTTCCGTTGAGCAGCGCAAGGTTACCAACAACGTTCGGGTGCAGCTTTCGACGGCGTCGTCCACCACCGCAAGCTTCGGGGCGCGTGCCACCGTGAAGATCGACGGCAAGAACGTGGCCGGCGTTCCGGCATGGACCGACATTGCCATCAGTCGCTTAGCCGATCGGTGGGCGATCACCGCTGGCAACGTCGATATCTGCACGCCACAGCCGGTGCCCGAAGGCGCCGACCCGGTACCGAGCCCATGTATCGGCCGACAACTTCGTCTGGTCGTGAAGGACAAGGTCGAGCAGCACCTCACCACCAGCGAACACTCGTATCGTCATGGTCGCCTCGAGTTCACGCCAACCGGTTCCAACGGCACCACCTTTCACATCGTGCTCGGCCAGCTCACGATGGACGAGTACCTGTACGGCTTGGCCGAAATGCCGTCGTCGTGGCCGTTCGAAGCACTCAAAGCCCAGGCCATCGCCGGACGTTCGTACGCGGAGTCACGTATTCTCGCCCGCCGAGGCCAGTCGAGCTGGACCAACCCGTTCGATCTGTACTCCTCCACCCAGGACCAGGCGTACGCCGGGAACTCGAAGGAGACCGGGGCCTTCAGCGAGAACTGGGTTGGCGCCGTCGATTCCACCCACGAAACCGTTGCCGTGCACGACGGACGGGTCATCGATGCGCTGTATGGCTCGTCCACCGGCGGCCACTCCGAGAACAGCGAGTACGTGTTCGCGAACTTCGTGCCGTACCTTCGCGGTGCGCCCGACCCCTTCGATGGCCACGAGAACCCGCTCGGTTCCTGGACCCGCACCTACAGCGCCGACGAGCTGAGCCGCTGGCTCGGTGCCGACCCCTCCACCAACGTCGGCACGGTGCAGAGCCTGTCGATCGGCGGCAACGTCGGCGTGTCGGGCCGGGTGAACAAGGCCACCATCACGGTGAACGGCACCGAGGGCACCAAGGCGATCCAGGGTTCCACCTTCCGGATCGTCGTCAATCGTGGTCTCGGCAACGATGGCCGCTGGAGCCGCGACGACCAACTTCTCTCCACCAACTTCACCTACACCGGTCCGACCGATAAGAAACCGTTCGGCAAGCTCACCAAGGTGAAGGTTCGTAGCGGAAAGAAGTCGCCAACCGTTCGTGTGGCCGGCTGGGCTATCGACCCCGATACATCTGCGGCGATCAAGGTGAGGATCACCGTCGACGGAAAGACCAAGACCCGAACGGCCAAGCGCAACCGCAAGAATCTGGAGAAGCATGGCCTGGGAACCCGGCACGGGTTTCGCATTGATGTTGGTGTTTCGGCTGGAACGCACGAAGTCTGTGCGGTAGCGCTCAACGCCACGAAAGGCGGAAGCACCACCAAGCTTGGTTGCCGCACCGTGACCGTCGCCGATCAGCCGGCGCCGGCAAACGACATTCCCATCGGCGAACTTGAGATTGTCCGCTCGGCATCAACCTCGGGGAGCAATATTCGAGTCGCCGGCTGGGCCCTCGACCCCACAACCAACGATCCCATCAAGGTCGCTATCGATCTCGACCGCACCGAAGTGGCCCGCATCACTGCCTCCTTCGAACACGACGGCCTTGAAGAGCACGGGCGCGGAAATAACCACGGTTTCGATGTGACGATCCCGTCGACACCGGGCGCACACCAAGTCTGCGCCCGAGCGATCTCGGCCGACGGCAAAGTCGCCGTCATTCTTGGGTGTCAAAACGTCACCCTGTCGTGACCCCGCCGTACTTTTTCGCGACAAAGTCTGGCCATTAGAACACTGCAATTGCAGCGAACTCACACTTCAGTCACCAAAATCTCTGCCGGTGCGCCTTGCATGAGGTCCCATTCGGTGAAATAATTTCAAACGCAGGTGGTGGGACGACGAATTGCGCCAAATCAGGTGCAACCGTCGGATACTACCGGCGGGAAAATTTGGGCGAGATGCAATCGGCGGGTTGCGCTTGAACACCAAAGTTTGAGACGGACTCCTGGGGGGGAGTCCGTTTCTGCTTTTTGGTGGTGATTGCTCTGCGATCCAGCGCAGTGACGAGACTTAGCGCAGTTTGGCGACGAGTTCGGCGAGTGGTTCGCGGAAGTCACGCAAAAGCTCGATTCCCGACAGGCGCAGCGCTGCGTTGTCGAGCACCGAGTTGGCCGGGCGAGGAGCGGGTCGGGGAGGTTGGAGCTCGTCGGTAGAGATCGGCTCGACCCTTGCTGGGTCTTCACCGACCGCTTCAAGCACCGCCTGGGTGAACCCGAACCACGACACCGCACCCTGGTTGGTCACGTGAAAGGTTCCCGGTCGGCGTTCGTCGCCAAGCCGCTGCACCATCGTGGCCAGATCGGCGGTGAAGGTTGGATGCCCGATCTGGTCATCAACAAAGCTCAGCGTGGGGTACTTCTCGAGCGCACCGAGAATGGTTTTCACCATGTTGTGACCGTGCTCGCCACAAACCCACGAGGTACGAATCACGGTGAAGTTGGGCAACATCTCGCACTCACCAGCAAGTTTCGAGTGTCCGTACACCGACTGTGGGTGCGTGTCGTCCCACTCGACGTAGGGCTCGGGCTTGTTGCCGTCGAACACGTAGTCGGTGGAGAGGTGGACGAGGTGGGCATCGTTCTTCGTGCACGCTTCGTTCAGGTGGCGCACCGCAAGCCCGTTGACTCGGAACGCACGATCGGGGTCGGCCTCGCAATCATCGACCGCCGTCCACGCACCAGCGTTGATAACCACATCGGGCTTCACCCCATCGACCATTGAAAGCACTGCGTCGCGATCGCCAATATCGAGATCTGACCGGGTGGCCGCCGTAACATCGGCGCCAGCAGCGCCATACAGAAGTGCGCAGTCGGCACCAAGCTGTCCGCCGGCGCCCGTGATGAGAATTCGAGGCAACGAAATCAGCCGTTCTTCAGTGGTTCCCACCACGCACGGTTGTTCTTGTACCAATCGACCGTCAGTTCAAGCGCCTCGCCGAATTCGCGCTTTGGACTCCAACCAAGGCTTTTGAGCTTCGAACAATCGATGGAGTATCGACGATCGTGGCCAAGCCGGTCTTCGACGTACTCGATCGATGACTCGTCCTTGCCGCAGAGGGCCAGGATGCGGTCGGTGAGTTCGCGGTTGGGTATTTCGTTTCCGCCG
Source organism: uncultured Acidimicrobiales bacterium (assembly GCA_938023735.1). Lineage (GTDB taxonomy): Bacteria > Actinomycetota > Acidimicrobiia > Acidimicrobiales > SHLQ01 > CALLQB01. Next base: position 13,704 of record CALJDK010000110.1, on the reverse strand, counting down.
CCGATGTTGTACATCTCGCCGGGTTCTCCCTGGCGAAGGACCAGGTCGACACCCGAGCAGTTGTCTTCGACGAACAGCCAGTCGCGGATGTTCATTCCGTCGCCATACAGCGGAACCTTGAGGCCATCGAGCAGGTTGGTGGTGAACAGCGGGATGACTTTTTCGGGGTACTGGTAGGGACCGAACTGGTTCGACGAACGGGTGATGACCACGGGCACGTCGTAGGTGGTGAAGTACGACATGGCGATGAGGTCGGAACCAGCCTTCGATGCCGAGTACGGCGAGCGAGGCTCGAGTGGGTCGCCCTCGAGTGACGAACCTTCTTCGACCGATCCATACACCTCATCGGTACCGATATGCAGAAGTCGTTCGACCTCGTGCTCGCGTGCCACATCGCAGACCACGTTGGTACCGAGGCAGTTGGTGTTGGCAAACACATCGGGGCCGGTAATCGACCGGTCGACGTGGCTCTCGGCGGCAAAGTGCACCACGAGGTCGTGGCCAGCCATGGCGGCACGAACGGCTTCGCGGTCGGTGATGTCGCCCTGAACAAAGTTGTACCGGCTGTCGGCGTTGAACTCGGCGAGGTTTTCCGGGTTGCCGGCATAGGTGAGCGCATCGAACACGGTGACGGAATCGTCGGTGTTTCCAAAGATGTAACGCACAAAGTTGGAGCCGATAAACCCGGCGCCGCCGGTAACGAAAATCTTCTTACTCATGGTGTGGGGAATCCTGGGGGGAGTTGGGGACGTGGGTTTGGGGCAGGAGGAGTGTTAGCCGGTTCGAAGGCTCACATGCGGTTGCCACATGGGCTCGATATCGGCACGGTTGGGGTTTTCTTGATCGCGACCCGACAATACCGGGTTCTCCAAGCCCCAATCGGCACCAATCTCGGGGTCGTTCCAGTGCACGCCAAGTTCGTCGGCGGGGTTGTAGTAACCATCGACCAGATACGTGATGGTCATGTCGGTGAGCGACGCGAAACCATGGGCGACGCCCGGCGGGATGTAGACGCCGCGGTGGTTCATGTCGCCATCGGGTTGAACGCCGAGGTCGAAGCAAAGCGTGTTGCCGTCGGTGCTTGAGCCTTGACGAAGATCGTGGAGTACCACCCGCGCCGTTCCGAACGGGACGTACCAGTAGTCGCTTTGATGCAGGTGATAGTGCAGGCCAACGATGCAGCCTTCTTTGCGATCGCCCCGGTTCGACTGAATCATCTCGCGGCCGGCGGGGAACCATTGGCGGCGGTAGGTTTCGACAAACATGCCGCGTTCGTCACCGTGGACGACGGGATCGACGAAGAATGCTCCGTCGATTTCGGGAACTGCAGATACTTCGGCCATAGAGGAACTTCCGGGTTCGGGTTACGTGGGGTTGGGTTAGGGGATCTCGACGCGCGAGTGATCGCCCAGCATGAGCCGGGTTGCTCGAGGAAGCGAATCGTTGTGGCTTACATCGACGTGACGCCCGATGAGGCTGTCGGTGAGCCGTTCGATGTTTGCGACCCGACTGTTGGCAAGGATCACCGAATGATCGAGCTCGGATGAGACGATTTCGCAATCGTTGGAGATCGAGCTGTACGGACCGACATAGCTGTCGATGACGCGGGTGCCGGCGCCGATGACGGCGGGACCCCGAACGGTCGAGTTCTTGATCTCGGCGCCTTCTTCGATGATGACGCGGCCCTCGACGTTTGATTTCTCGTCGACGGTTCCGAGGTTTGCGGGCACGACGGTGTCCAGAACCAGCCGGTTACATTCGAGCAGCGGATCCTTCTTTCCGGTGTCGATCCACCAACCCTGAAGGACTTCGTGGCGAACGGTATGTCCGGCGTCGACCAGCCACTGAATCGCATCGGTGATCTCAAGCTCGCCGCGCTCGGAAGGTTCGATGGAGTTGACGGCATCGATGATGTTGTTGTCGAAGAGGTAGACGCCGACGAGTGCAAGGTTCGATGGCGGGTTCTCTGGCTTTTCAACCAACTGGCGAACCGCGCCGTTCTCGTCGATGTCGGCCACACCGAATGAGCGGGGATCATCAACCTCGGCGAGGAGGATCTGAGCCACGGCAGTCGAGGGGTTGTCGTCGCCGAGTTCTGGTTCGTTTGCGGCTGCTCGGCTGGCTTCGAACCCTTGCACGAACTCGACGAGTCCCTGTTCGAGCATGTTGTCGCCGAGGTACATCACAAAGTCGTCGCCGCCAAGAAAGTCCTCGGCGATCTTTACGCAGTGGGCCAAGCCGAGGGGGGCGTCCTGGGGAATGTAGGTGACTTCGATTCCGAAGTCCGTCCCATTGCCGACTGCAGCACGAATGTCGTCGCCGGTGTCACCGATGATGATGCCGACCTCACGAATGCCCGCTTCGACCATGTCTTCGATGCCATAAAACAGGATGGGCTTGTTGGCGATCGGCACCAACTGCTTGGCACTGGTGTGGGTGATTGGACGCAGGCGTGAACCTGTTCCTCCGGAGAGAATGAGACCCTTCATAGGGCACCACCATTCATAGATGTAGCGGGTCGAACGTTTTACAGATTGCGGCTAGGCACGAAACCCGAGACTAGGGCGTCGTATCGAACAGAGTCAGCTCGAAGATCGAGCCTCACGTAATCCATATCGGCAGAGACCGGCCATGCACAAGGTTGTTGTGGCTACCGCAATGATGAGTCCGAGCTCGACTCGCAAGAACAGATCGTCGGAAAGGTTCACGCCAGGAAAGAACATGACGACGCCGAGAAGCCAGCCAATGACCGCATAGCGCTGGTGACCCAGGGCGATCAAAGCAATCGCCAAAGACAACGCGGCCATGAACAGGCCACTCGACAGTGCGAGCAGCGCCATGTCGGTTCGGCTCATCTCGTCGGCGAAAAGCAGGTCGACGATGAAGGGCCCCGCTACCCAGGCAAATGCCACGCCGATCACTGCAATGCCACCGACTGCGCCAAGGAGGCGCACCAACACATCGCGGAATCGGCGGAAGTCTCCGTGTCCGATGGCATCGGCCAAGTTCGGCAGCAGCGCGGCCTTCACCGCCTGGAAGAAGAACAGCGGAACTCGAGCAGTGAGCAGCCCGTTGAGAAAGCGGCCGGCTTCGATCTCTTCGCCTGGTCCGGCCAACGTGTCGACGGCGACGGGACCGATGTTGAGAAGGAACGCCTCGAACAACGCCGCTCCGAGCAGGAATACCAAAGATGGTGAAATTTCGTTCCAGGAGGCTTCGGGACCCGGTTTCGAGAGCGGCTCGTCTCCCTTGGTAGCCACGTAGGTCGCCACGATGATTGCCGCACCGACGGTTAGTCCGTAGATACCGGCCGCGGTGACGCCCACTACCGCCAACACGATCGCCGCACTGAATCTGACCATGCCGTCAACGCCGAAGAAGACGCCGTAGAACTTGTAGTTGTGCTGCCCGGCAAGGAGGCCGCGTAGCAACTGGCTGACGGTGAAGGCCGCCATGGCGAGTATCAGGCTGAGGAGAAGCAGCTTGGCGTTGTCGAGTCGCTCGTCGAGACCGAGGGGCCAGCCAACGAGAAGCCCAGCGGTGACCAGCGCCAGCAAGCCCACGCCGATCTGGGCCGTTTTACGGAGTACCGGGGCACTCCCCTCTCCCCTGCTTGCTCGCTCGGCCGTCGCCCGGGAGAGCTCTTGTTCGAGCGGCTGAAAGAATCCGGGTCCGAGAATGAACACCAGTGCCCACAACACCGCAAGCGCCGAGTACGACTCGTCGCCCATCGCTCGCTTTGCGACGGTGAGAAAGCCAAAGGTCGCGATGCCGTTGATGAGCAGACCAGCACCGATCGCAAAGCTGCCCGTTGGTAGCGGGTTGCGCTCGCGAAGGGTCGCAAAGAAGTTTCCTGCCCCAGGCCCCGAGCTCGGTGAAGTAGCCAAGGTGGCAAACCTAGCGAAGCCGTGCCGGGTAGCTCGACATCCGGGATGTGGATCTTTGGGGCGCTAGGCGTCCGAGCCGGTTATCGAGCGCCAGTATCCGCCAGGAAGATTGAGCTCGTGGAGACGGTCGAGCCCAATCCACGCCACCTCGGTGTGCTCGGGGCTCCGCTGAAGTTCGGGAAGCCCTTTGGTTTCGCAACGGTAGGTAATGATGAGCCGGGCTTCATCGGGAAGCGGCTCAAAGACGTAGGAGTCAAGGATCTCGCCGACGGTGATATCGATGCCCAGTTCCTCTCGAAACTCCCGCACCAGAGCTTCTTTGGGGCCAGCGTCGGTCGGATCGAGCCGTCCGCCGGGTAGCTCCCATTCGCTGCGGTCGTTTTCGGCCAAAGCCACGTGGTTTCTCACCACCAGGACGCCCTTTACCGACACGATCCATCCCGCCTCGGTGGCCGAAGGGAGATCCTGAAGATCGCCTGGTTCGTTCGAGTCGTGGGTATTGGCTGGTGCCATGAACCACAGTGTTACCGAGATTCACCGATGGCACGAATAAACGTCGAAATCTCCTCGGCCGTATTGAAGTAGTGGACGCCGGCGCGGAGCACCGCGTCGACTCCCCGCGGCGCCAGATCGAGATGACTGAGTTCAGATGTCAGCACCGAAGTGTTGACACCTCGGGCCCGCAGATTTGCCTGAAGCGCCACTGGATCGGTGCCGCCGATGGAGAACGTAACGATGCCGCTTTGGTGCTGGCCGGTGTCGCGTACCCTCACACCATCGAGCTCGTCGAGTTGTCCGCGCAGCAGTGTCGACAGCATTGCGATGCGTTCGGCGGCGCCATCCATGCCAACCCTGACGGCGTAGTCGAGCGCAACACCGAAGCCAGCTTTGGCAGCGAAGGAGACCTCACCCAACTCGAAACGCTGAGCGTTGGGAGCGTACTGGTAGGTCTCGGCGTCGACCCACTGCGCCGATTGGCCATCGATATAGGTGGTGTCGGCGAGGTTATCCATGATGTCGGCGTTCACATACAGCATCGCCGTACCCCGAGGGCCGCGCATGAACTTTCGACCGGTGAACGACAAGAAATCGCACTTGAGTTCCTGCACATCAACGGGAAGCTGGCCGACGGCTTGGCAGGAATCGAGCAGGTAGTAGGCGTCGGAGTCGGCCACGATGGCACCAATGTCGGCCACTGGCTGCACCATGCCATTGGTCATTGCGATGTGGGTAACCGCCACAAGCTTCACCCGCTCATCGATCATCGAACGAAGCGCGTCGAGGTCGATTTCGCCCGACTCGGTGGCGGGAAGAACCTCTACTTCGACACCGCGCTCGGCTGCCTGAATGAACGCGAAGGCATTCGATTGGTACTCGGTACTGCTGATCAATACCCGGTCGCCGGCCTCGAGCGGCACCGCCTCGAACGATCGCCACCACGCCAGCGCAGCGCTGGTGGCAAACGCGAGTTCCGTGGGTGCGCAGTTGAGTAACTGGGCCCCAGCGGTGGCGACCCGTTCAAGCTCGGCGCTCTTCCGTTCGATCGCTTCGTAGCCACCGATCTGGGCCTCGACGGTGAGGTAATCGATGCACGTGTCGAGTACCGCTTGCGGAGGAAGCGACGAGCCGGCGTTGTTGAGGTGAAGAACGTGTTCGACACCGGGTGTTTCGGCTCGGAGCGCTTCGACGCGCGACTCGGTCAGTGGTTCAGACTTCATTTCGGAAGGCACGAGTTCGGAAGACACGTGCGCGAACGTAGTTCTCTTCGCCGCCTCAGGTCTGCGATTATTGAAACCTGATGACATCACCTGAACCAAAGTCCTACGCTCAGCTTCCCTTTGTTGCTCCCGAAGGGGCCACCGAAATTCTTCTGGTGCGTCACGGCGCATCGCAGACCTATGTGCCCGGCGAGCCGTTTCCGATGCTGGGCGACCAGGGCGACCCTGCACTCGCGCCGCTGGGTCGTGAGCAGGCCAAGCAGGTTGGCGCCCGCCTTTCGGGTGAGCCCATCGATGCGGTGTATGTGACTCGCCTCCAACGCACCGTCGAGACCTCGCAGCCGCTCGTCGATGCCGATGGACTGAGCTCGGTCGTGAGCCCGCACCTGCACGAGATTTTCCTGGGTGAGTGGGAGGGCGGCATCTCCCGCGTGAAGATGGCCGAAGGAACCGACCCCATCGCTCTCGACGTCATGAAGTCGGGCGGCTGGGATTCGGTACCGGGCGCCGAGACGGTTGAAGAGTTCAGCGCCCGTTGCCGCAACGGCATCGACGAGATCGTGGCCGCGCACCCCGGCGGCAACGTTGTGGCCTTCGTGCACGGCGGCGTTATTGGCATGCTCGCTCGCCTCACGGCGGGCGGCGATGGCCGCATCGGCCCGGTGGATAACTGCTCCATCACCCACTTGGTGGTCATCGATGGCCGCTGGCTACTCGGCAGCTTCAACGACACTGCGCACCTTGGTGGTCTCTTCACACGTTCGCGCTGATTTATCAGCCCAGTCCACCTCTACGCTTGGCCGGATGCTTACGAAACCATCCGCCGTCTTTTCCCTGATCCCGGCCCCGCTTCGGCTCCTTGGCGCCGCGTTGGTACTGATGATCGCAGCGGCGGCATGCTCGTCGACCGTGGTGGCCACCGATACGCCTGCGACGACCGAGGCAGCTGCTGCCACGACAGTTCCGACCACGCCGACGCCGACCACGGTCGCGCCAACAACGGTGGCTCCCACCACCGTTGCGCCAACCACCGTTCCCCAAACGACTCCGCCAACCACCGTTCCCGCCGCCGCTTCGGCTGGCGAGGGCTCGGTAGCCACCCTTCTCGATGCCGGAGCCGAGCCTCGGCAAGAGCTCCGGTTCGACTACGTCGACGGCGACACGTTTGCTTTCGATGTCGAGACCACCCAAAGTCTGTCGCAGGTAATCGATGGCATCGAAGGCCCACCAGCGGCTCCGGTCATTACTCGACTCGGCCAATCCGGCACCGTCTCGCTGGTCGATGGCGCATACGTGCTCGAGTCGACCACCGATTCCGCCGAGGGCCTTGTCGAAGGCGACGAAGCCACTACCGCCCAGGTTCAGCTAGCGCTCGATGACCTCGTCGGTCTTGTCGAGCGTCGCACGGTGGATGCCACCGGCGTGGTGCTTGATTTCATACTCGAGAACGCAGAGGGAGTCGACCCGTCGGTGCTTGGCCCCGCCGAGGGTGCAGGCGAGAACGGCGTTGCTCTGGCATTTCCCGTTGAGCCGGTGGGTCTTGGTGGCAGCTGGGAGACGGTTGCGATCCTGGAAATCAACGGGCTGACGGTCGAGCAGGTATCCACGTATGTGGTCCTAGGCATCGATGGCACCATCGTCGACCTGTCGGTCACCACCTCGCAGTTTGTGGCGCCCGGATCCGCCATGGATATTCCTGGCGCCGAGGCCACGGTAAACGCCTGGTCGGCCGAAGGCCGGGGAACGATCACCGTCGATCTCACCAAAGTCCCCGCCACCAGCAGCATTGGGGTCGACGTGTTCCAGACGCTGGCCATCAAAGCCGACGGCCAAGAAGTCGAGCTGGTGCAGCAGGTATCAAACCAAACCGTTTCGACCCCTCGGTAGGTAGAGCAACGCTCGGTAGATAGAGCAACGCTCGGTAGGTAAGCCACGCCGCCCGCCACGGGCCAACCCAGCAAGTGACCTCACTGCTAGCTACAGGCTGGAGTGATCGGCCAGGTTGGCGGCGCACACGCCGTCGAGGTCGGCCAGCACGATGCGGTCGCGGTTGGCCGTCGTGACCTCGTTGGTTGGGTCAGCGTCGATGCGGTATTCGCGGAAGCTCATGTCGGCGGCATCGAAGGTGAGAAGTCGACCACGAAGGACTTCGCCGAACCCCAGCACGATTTTGATGGCTTCGAGCGCCTGGAGAGATCCGATGATGCCAGGAAGCACACCCAACACGCCTGCCTCGGCGCAGTTGGGAGCGAACTCGGCCGGCGGGGGCTGCGGCACCATGTCGCGATAGGTCGGTCCATCGAGCGGATCGAAAACCGTCACCTGACCCTCGAACCGGAAGATCGATCCGTGCACTACCGGGATACCAAGCTTCACCGACGCGTCGTTCAACAGGTAGCGGGTTGGAAAGTTGTCGGTGCCGTCAATGACGACGTCATACCCGGTGATGATGTCGATGACGTTGCTTGCATCGAGGCGCACGTCGTGGGTGATCACCGAGCAGTCAGGGTTGAGAAGCGCAATGCTCTTCTTGGCCGAATCGACTTTGCGATCACCAACCCGGTCGAGATTGTGCATGACCTGGCGCTGCAGATTCGACGGGTCGACCTCGTCCATGTCGACGACCCCCAATTGCCCCACCCCGGCTGCGGCTAGGTAAAGCGCCGCCGGCGAACCAAGGCCTCCGGCGCCGAGCAGCAGGATCTTGGCCTCGAGCAGCTTCAGCTGGCCTGCCTCGCCGACTTCGGGAAGCGACAGGTGGCGAGCGTACCGAGCCCGTTGTGATGGATCGAGGGTGGTTGGCGTGCTCCAGGCGCGGCCTTCATCCTTCCACCGGTTGAATCCACCGTCCATCGAGATGACGTTGGTGTAGCCCATCTCCGTGAGCGTCTTGGCGGCAAACGCCGACCGGGCGCCGCCGGCACACATCACGATCAATTCGGTGCCGCGATCGGCTACCCGACTCTCGATCGACGATTCCAGCATTCCGCGGGCGATGTGGACCGAGCCGTCGATAGCGCCTTGGGCGAACTCATCGGCTTCACGAACGTCGAGCAACACCGCTCCTGAATCGAGGCGGCTTTGTGCACCTGCAGGGTCGGTTTCGTCAATCGCCGCCTTGGTCTGGGCGAGAAGTTCGCGAAAGCTAGCCACATGCTTAAGGTACCGCCCGGGCCCGAACTACCCGTACTCGACCAATCGCTGGCTAAAGCGTGCGGCGAATGACCGACCGCAGCTGCTCGCTGCGAAGCTCGGCCACGCTGACCTCGGCGTGCTGCAAAACCACACGCTGCTCCACCGACACCGAGCCCAGCCCAAAGTGGTCGAGTAACGATTGGGCGCCGCCGATCAATCCATCGACCAGCACCGGACGCTTGGTTTCCAGCCGAGCCGGCACCGGTACCTCGGCCGGGATGTCGACAACCTCAAGGTGGCCGGTCCACGCACTACCGGACGTATCCATCGCCGTTGCCGACGCGTCGGCGATGGCGAGGAGCGCGTTGGCTTGATTTGCGGCGGACTCGGGAAGCACGCCCACAAGGTCGGCCACGTGGTCGCCGTGCATTGAGCCAACAATTCGCGTCGTTGCGAACTTCTCAACGAAGCTCATGCGGCCTGCTTCTTCAACTTCATCAACGGCTCTCGAGGGGAGCACCAGGATGTGGGTGGCGCCCAAATCCATTGCACTTCGCCAGGGAATCTGCTCGCTCAGTCCGCCATCGACATAGGCGTTGCCATCGACATATCGGCTTGGACCACCGAGTACCGGTAGCGCGGCAGAGGCTTTGAGGATGGCGCCGATGCGGTCGTTGTCGCCTTCGACGCGCAACAGATGCACCGGGTTGGATTCCTCGACCGGGCACACCGTGGCCCAGAGCTCGACACCCGATTCTCGAAGCTGTGAATATTCGAGACCTCGTCGCCTGCTTGCCGTATCGACCAGGTAGTCGAGGTCGATTGCTTTGCGGCGTTTGAAGGCGTTGCGCTTATCCAGAAACGGTGCCGCCGTGAGGTCGGTGTAGAACAACACGCTGCCCTCGGTGGCCTGCGACGCCACAAAGAACGCCGAAGCAAGCGAGCCGGCCGAGGTACCGATGACCAGGTCGAAGGCGTCACCGAACCCGAGTTGTTCCAACGCCAGCAGCATCCCTGATGAGACGACTGCTCGCATTCCGCCGCCTTCAACCGCCAGAGCAACCCGGAAGTCGTCGGCCCGCTGGCCGGGCATCGACTCGCTGGCAAGACGAGCACGAAGAACATCGGTTGTAGAAACCTGTGGGGCCACGGATGTCGACGGTAGCGGCTCTGTCGCGGCAGCTTTTACCAATCCGGGGATTCGGTTGTAGAGCAGACTCACAAGAGTTCTCCCGGCTCGAATGCATCGCTTGAATCAAAGGCACCGCGAGCCCGAGTTACTTCCTCGGCCAGACGAAGCGGATCGACATCACGAACGCGGCCGGTCTGGCGGATCGACACCACGCCCGACGGCACCATGTGGCCCAGTCGACGCAGCGTCGGCGACGTAACGCCACAGAAGTACAGCAGTTCATCGAGGACCTCGCTGTCGAGATCGAACTGCACATAGGACCCGACCTTGTCAGCCCCAGTGCTCTCTTGGGCCACGCCGGTAATGTTTCGCTCCCAGCTGTTCCGTCCCGGCTGCGGGATGCACAGTCGGATCGCCACCTCGGAGCCCGGAGCAAACGACTCGGCAACGTTGGCTCCATAGGGTGAGATATTGGTGATGGTCTCGTTCGTTTGTGTGGGGGTGCTCCGCGGCAGCACGCGTCGTTCACGGTCGGCTTGGGCCCAGGTTGAGTCTCGGACGAACGCCAGCACGCCTACCGAGGCGAGCACGACCGCAGTGGTGGCCAAATCGCTGAGTTTGTTGAGGTGCAGACCGATCAGCTGGGCGAAACATCCCAGGACCGCCGTGACCCCAAGGACGCCCACCACTCGAAGGTGCCGAGCTGCGATCTGGCCGGGCGGCAGAGCCAGCGATGACCCTCGGACCAGGCCAAGGAAGTCGGCGGTGAGGGTACGCATTCCCGATCGGAGATCGCTCCAGTGGTGTTGGTGGCCACTGGTGCTACCGATTGACGCATTGCGCATTTCGGCCCGACTCATCGCCGCAAGCACAAACCACGGCAGGGCGAAGATCGTCGCCTGCTGAACGCTGGTGGTGAGCGGCAGCCACCCGGTGACGGCAACAAGAGCCGGGAAACACAGGGCCAGGGCGCGGGGCACCACCGACCATGCCTCGCCCAACCGGTGAAGTTCGCGGGCGGTTTGTTGGCGGCCGACCTGATCGACGCGACGCCGCAACGCCATGTCTTCGTCCCACGGGGCCGGGCTATGGGCGATTCCGGGCCCGAGTGATACCGACTCGGCCCAGCCCTCGTTGATGTCGTCGAGGGTTTTCGATACGAAATCACCATTGCCGGGCAGGAAGCCGCCAATCCTTTTGATGAGGTCGGAGCGCATGACCACAACACCCGCCGAGGACCCGACAACCGGATGCGTCAATTCGGTGAACAGCGGATACCCCGATGTTCCGATTCGTTGGCCTCGACCGAGGATGGTTGCCGGAATACCCACTGCCGAATGCTCGGGTCGATTCAGTGCATGGGCGCCAAGCTCTATCGCGTCCGCCGGTGCCCAGACCGACGCCGGCACGACGGTAACGAGTTCGGCGTTGGAAGCCATGACGACCTCGGTGGCGATGTGAGCCTCACGCACGTCTTTGGTGGGCACGCGTCGATCGACGCGATACCGGTTGCAGAGTTCGGCGACATCGGAGCGGCCGAGCCGATCGATCACCGTCACCGACGTCGCCCCTCGCAACTCCTGGCACGCACGCAACGCGATTCGCAGCTCGACAACCGGTTCCTGCCCAACATCGAGCAGAACGGGGCTTACCGGAGCCATTCCGAGCCCTTCGGCTGCTTCACCGTGTGATGCCTTGCCTGGTTCGAGGGTTGCGTTCGAGGCTCGAATCCGCAGGAAATGCCTGGTCACCACCAGTGCATCGATCGCCAAAAGCACCACAAAGAGCGCAGCGTTTGCCCCCTGGTAGGTAAATCCGATCCGCCAGAAGAGATAGAGCGCGCCCGCGACTTGGGACGCCATACTCAGTGCGGATCTGGACTTCATACGGTTGGAGTATCGACGCCCAAGCTCGCCGGCCTAATGAGATTCCCTAGGGATTGATGGCTTTCCCGACGTAGAAGTACGACCACGGTTTGGGTCCTTCGGCGAAGTCGGCATCGAACCAATCGATCTCGAAACCGGCGCGTTCGAACAGGGACCGATGGTCGCGACTCACGTGGCAGCCATCGAACAGCCGCTTCTGCACCGGGTCGATCCGGTACTGGAGCTTCTGCAGCTTCTCGGTGGGAGCGAGACCGTGTTCGCAGAAGTGCACGGCGCCGCCGGGCTTGATCACCCGACGTAGTTCGGCCAGTGCCGCCATCGGGTCGGGGATGGTGCACAGGGTGAAGGTGAGCACGCCGGCATCGCATGAGTCATCGTCGAGCGGAAGCTTCTGGCCGTCGAGCCCGACGAACTCGACCTCGACATGCGACGCTGCCAGCCGGTCGGCGGCAAGCTTCTGCCCCAGCGTGGCGGGGTCGACGGCAAAGACTTTGGTGACTTCGGCCGGGTAGTACGGCAGGTTGGTGCCCGAACCGAATCCGGGCTCCACAACGGTCCCGGCGATTCCTTCAAGACACCGCGCCCGCCACTTCCCTACCCCATCCGACGAGCACGCCTTGTCGATAAACCGCGGTAGCAACTGATCTCGATAGATGCCCATCACCGCAACCTAGCGCCGCGACACAGGTGTCAGACACGAGTGTCGCGGTTGTCAGGTGATGAGTTGGGGAAGGACGTCGCTGATCGAACCGTTGAGCACTACATCGGCTAATTGGTCCATCTCGGTGGCTTCGCCGTTGAGGATGATGACCTTCGCGCCCTGTTGTTTTGCGACGGGCACGACCCGGTTAATCGGCGACACGGCCAGGCTGGTGCCGATGGCAAACATGAGGTCGCACTCGACGGCCGCCACCTCAGCCCGGTACAGGTCGTCCTCCACCAGGTTCTGCCCAAACGAGATGGTCTTGGACTTCAAGATGCCTTCGCACTCGGGACAGCAAGGGTCGGGTTCGCCGGCCCGCACGCGATCGAGCGCAACTTCCATGTCGGCGGAATAGTCGCAGTCGAGACAACCGACTTTGCGAGTGGTGCCGTGGATCTCGACCACTTTGTCGGCGCTGGTTCCGGCCCGTTGATGCAACTCATCGACGTTTTGGGTGATGAGCGTGTGGAGCTTCCCTTGATCCTCGAGCTTCACCAAGGTTTGATGGCCGAGGTTTGGTTCGACGTTGGCCCAAAGGGCACCCTCGGCCCGCAACGCCCAGTTCTTGGCTCGCAGGTCGGGGTCGGCCATGTAGAACCGGATATTCGATGCCTTCTCGGCCTCGGGGTTCTTGGTCCACAGGCCGTTGGGGCCGCGGAAGTCCGGAATTCCGCTGTCGGTGGAAATGCCAGCACCGGTGAGCACCGTGATTTGGGCAGCCTGATCGATGAGGGCGCGGGCGTCAGCGATCAGCTGCTCATCGGGCTCGGTAGATCCGTTGGGAGAGGACAATTTGACGCCAACCTGTGAATTGTATTGTAATTAATTGAAATAGATTGAAAGTTACTGAAACGACACGAACACAGAAGGTTCGGGTTATCGGCTTCCCCGCCACCTTATTGCAGTCAACCGCCGTCGTCGGCGCCTGGTTGCAACCAATTGCTACCGCAGGAGCCTTGCCGTGCATCACGGACGACCAACCTTCACCGAATCCGCCCTTTCCGTTGAACCGTGGGAGGACGAGCTAGTCGAACAGCTCGGTTTCGACCCCAGGTCCGCCTATGTCGAGACGTTCTGGCTAGGGGTGCTGGGCCCGTCGACCGTTTGGCTTATTCGCCGGCTCGTGGCCGAACTCGACAACAACCCCCTCGGCTACCAAATCGACCTCGACGAAACCGCCGCCACACTCGGCCTTCGCAACAATGGCGGCAAACACTCACCCTTCATGCGAGCACTCGGCCGA
>CALJDK010000109.1 GCA_938023735.1 uncultured Acidimicrobiales bacterium | reverse complement strand
CCCCTTGCCGACCCGACTAAGGACAAACTCGGACCCGCCCATAGCGCGACGAACAAACGGACCAACAACTAGCGAAAGATCGGCACTTCAACCGTGCGCCGGGGATTCCGAATTACGTAAAGCGATGGGTAGTCACGATGGTCGATTGATCCCAGGGAACGACTTAGGAGTAGAGGCCACATGTCATGATTGAGCGAAGGTGCTCTCGAAGGGCGTGACCGTTGGTGAAACCGATTGTCTCCGAGTCAACCCAGGCGAAAACCGGCCGTTTTCTGCCGTCTCGAAGTTCAAAAAAGTCGCTACGGAGTCGGAGCACCTCACCCTCAACATTCGGGGTAACAGCGCCATCAAGACTCATCCCGCCAGCTGCACTAATTCTGTTGCGCACATAGGTTGCCGTTGAGATCTCAGCGCAGCCATCAGCAGACCACTCTCTAGAGTCCGCATCATCGCCAAATGGACCCGACTCCAGAACGAACCATCCTCGGGGGTTGAGCCCTCTCGTCGTCACTGCTTCCAGTCGATGCGAGCTAGAACGCCAAGTCAAAAAGTAGGAGACCGAACTGATGGCGTTTCCATCGAACCGGCGTATCTCATCGACTCCATCACCGTTGACGTCACCTACCGACACACCACTACTTTGCCCGCCGGAAAGGTCGTAACGGTGTGCGCCATTGTTGTCGCAAAGAATCGTCAAGTAGCCCCACTGAGAACTATGTAACCGGCTTTCTGCCGGCTGCACATACTCACCAAAAATGCTGAAGCGCCCGTTGTCTTCCTTCGTACGCAGTTCGGACACATCAGCCCCTTCGCAGCGAGCTTCGAGGTACTCCGGAGCGAACCGAACGTGCTCGCAATTCCTGAATTCACTGGTTTCCAAGTTGTCTCGGCCACCGCTGCACTGGTCATTGGTCGATCGTCCGCCATCCAATGAATCCATACCTCTTCGCCCCAGCAGCCGATCGGCACCCGCACCGCCGCTGATGGCGTCATCCCCACGACCGCCAATAAGAACATCACGTCCGGCGCCACCACAGATCAAATCATTGCCAGCGCGGCCATCAATCCGGTCGTCTCCACCCAACCCAACAATGACGTCGTCGCCGGGTGTGCCAACAAGATCGTCATCTCCAGCGCTGCCGACAATCGTCGCCGCCACTCCATCGCATAGCTGGACAGCCTCGGTCCCGCCGCTCAAGAAGGCAAGCGAAAGCATGCACAAGACCAAGGCAGCAGAGATCACAAGACGAAATTACCAGCTGACACGAAATCAGTGCGCCTCCCCACGGCAGACTTTGGACCTCAGCCGGCGGCAGCCGCTGGGTGCAATCACCGCTGAGACTGAAACGCCGGAATCATCAGTCACATAACGAGATCTCGCAGTTCACCACTCCACCGCATTACCTCCCTCTCGATATCGACAGCGCTCGATAATGTTCCGGTGCTCGGGACCTGCCACCCGTGCGGTATCGGCACTTCCCCGTAACGTGTCAGCACCAGCGGGAACCGATTCTGGCTGCGGCGGTAACGGAAACGACACCTGCACCGAGATGGATCAATGGGGTTGCCTTACGCACCGAGTGAACGGGACAAAACTAGGACCAAAATCAAACTCGGCGAAGCCCGTGCTGGGTCATCGTCGGGGCGGCCCAAGTTGCATGCCGGGGCGACACTCTGCTTCAACGGTTGTGAACTCCTAGAACGGTGCAGCAGACAGCTCTTCGGGTCGCATGATCAACATGCCGACAATCTTGTCGCGTTTGTTATAGGCGATGCGCCCCACGAAATCCGCGGCTTCAAACGACAATGGCGTCTCAACGACGATGGCGTTTCGGCCCGATGGACGCACAAAGGACTCCCCCAGTGATTCGAGAGAGCCAGCCATTGCTTGGGCGTCTGACCAAACACCCATGACCTTCTGTTCGGTCAAAACGCGCTGGACAACAAAGGTCATCTGCTGCCCGACAGCGTCATAGTCACCAGCTTGGAGGGAATGGTAGACCCCCTCAGCCTTGGGGATCAGTGCATTGTTACTTTGTGTTCGCATGTGTTTGGTACCTCTCGGGTCGTCGGGATTTCGAAACCGCTGAAATGCAGCTTGTCGGCTGATGCCCAGCACATCGCCGATCTGCTGCCAGGACACGTGGTTCGCTCGAGCTTGTTCAACCCGGTCGTGCAAGCACTGATCAACCAGAGTCTTTAGTTCCATCGAGATCGCGACTCGCTGCCTGGCGAGGTCCTGCAGATCGCCTTCGGTTTCGGTAGCGGCTTTACCGTCGAGTTCTGCGAGCGCCGTGATGAGTACGCGGAGGTCATCTGTTAAGGCGTCACCAGCTCGAGGCATGATGTAAAGGTATTGTTTACATCATCCCTGTGTCAAGGTTTTCTTTACAACGAGTAGATCTACCTTTGTGAGATTCGTGTCGTCATGTCCTTGACCAACTTGCGAAGGGATCGTCCGAAAAGCGTGTTAGTCCTAGCAGTCCCGGTCATGGACTGATGCGTCAGGATTTCCTATGCGTCTAGGCCTGATCCGATCTCGGTGGGGCGAACGCCCCCTCCGCCGTCAACCTCGACGATTCGCCGCGCAGTCGCTCGATTCTTCGGCAACCGATGCTATTTGGCTTGGTCGTCAGGAAGTGGCTTCCGTCGGACAGCAGGACGCGCAGCGCGACGCCACGTGCGAGAAACGAGTCGTCCGGCGACAACGAGTCAATCGACTCGACTTGCGACCAGGCGATCTTCTCATCTCGGATCTCTAAACCGTTGAGTGTGAATGACATCTCGGTATACACCGACGAAGCATCGCTTTTGAGCTTCCAAATGTCCCAAACCAACCAAACCGCTAACGGTAGTCCAACCGGGCGAAGCCAAAATCGGTCGCCCGGATCCAGAAACCCGAATCCATAGCCAAGTGCACACACAAGCATGGCTATGTATATGACGAGCCTGGTCTGTAGAGACCTCAGCGGGTATGCCGTGCGAACCGTTAGGTGCAGTTCCTCCATCCGGCGCACTCCTTCCGAACCCTCCTGCGCGCTCAACTCAAAATCTGGAGTGTTCGCCATACACAAAATCCTCGACATTTCTTATCGACTTCTTGAACCTGGGCCGGCGGTGGCGCCACCCCGCACTGACGCCCCGCCGGCGGCCAACGCGCAAAACATGTCACACTCAACACGCCCGGATGAGACCTAATTCTTCGAAACGCCATCAACCGAAAACAGCGGAATCCTTACGAACGGTGAGATCGGATGTTCGGCTTGTTTACCGCTCGATAACGTTCAAATGCTGACGGTCCTGACACCCACTGGATATCGGCACATGAGATCGAGGCGGCATGGGAACTATTGAGGATGGCACGGCTTGCGCCAATCGGGTTGAAGGGCGCTATTGCTGCATATAGAGCTCAGCGATACCGGCTATGTCCAGTTCGGCCTGCGCACCGCTGGCACCTTGGGCGAATACTGCAGAGGCAGCCTTGACCATCGGTGTCGGGGCGTTAGCGTCGTCGGCGAGCTGGCTGAGGTAGCGGAAGTCTTTCTCGACGAGTTCGATGGGAAAGTTCGGACTGAAATCGCCGGATTCGAAGAGACCAAGAATCCGTTGAAGGCCGGGTGAAGTGATCGGCAGATTACCGAGAAGGCCAACGGCTTCGGACCTGTCGATACCGGCCTTGGAAAGCATCCCGACTATCTCGGCATAGGCGGCGACCTGCATCCCAAACAGTCCGTTGATCCCAAGTTTCATAGCGGCAGCAGCGCCGACCGGCCCAACGTGATGGACCCCTCCCGCGTAGGCATCAAGAACCGGGCGAACCTGGTCGAGAACCGTGACCTCGCCGCCAACAAGGACAAACAGCGCCCCTGCGTCTGCCTGAGGTCTCGAGCCGACGACCGGCGCCTCGATAAACGAAACTCCTTCAGAAGTTGCCGCTTCACTCAACGCAACAGCCCAACCGCGTGTGATTGTTGACGACTCCACTGCGACTGCGGCACCAGCCACCTCTAGAACGCCGGTTTCCGGGTCGAGCCAGAGCGAACGACTGGCCTCGTCGTCAGCGACCATCGATACCACCACTTCCGCGCCGGCTACAGCTTCACGCGCCGAACTCGTCGCGGTGATCGATGGCGATGCCTCAGCCACCGAGCGTGCCGCGGCCGGGGACCGGTTCCATACGGTGACGGTGTGACCAGCTTCGGCGATTCGGGCCGCAATACGCGACCCCATGGCACCCGTTCCTAGAACTGCAACGTTTTGTTTCACGGATCAGTCCTTTGGCGCAACGAGTTGGACGTCGAGTTCGATACCGATCTTGTCGGAGATCACGAAACCGCCGGCAGCGAGGGGCACGTTGAAGTCGATGCCATAGTCGGTGCGGTTGATCATCCCGGTTGCCTCGAAACCAGCGTGGAAAGAGTTATCGCCAGGGAAGGTTTCACTACCGTGAAACGTGACGTCGAGCGTCTCGGGGCTTGTGATGCCGTTGATAGTGAGGTCACCGGCAATTGCGTAGGCGCCTTCGGCGAGATCAGTGATCTTTGTCGAACGGAAGGTCATCTTCGGGTGTGTTTCGATGTTGAAGAAGTCGGAGCTACGCAGATGAGCATCGCGGTCGGCGTTGCTCGTGTCGACCGAACTCATATCCACGGTGGCCACCAGAGAGGTCTCGTCGAGCGAGCCCCCGATTGTCACTGACACTTCGAAGTCGCCGAAACGCCCCCTGACTTTAGATATAGCCATATGGCGCGCTGTGAACTCGACGGTCGAGTGAAGTGGATCGACACTCCACACACCCGGGCGTAACGGAAGTTTGTTCGTCATTGCGTTTCCTCATCGATTGATTACCGAGACCGGCGGTCTCGTTGTTTGAATAACGATACTGTTGGTCCATGTAGACGTCAAGTCTTGTTATTGAAGACGTTCCGCCATAGGCTGGAGGCATGCCCCGAGGTAGAAGCCGTGACGAACAAGCAAGAGAACGTGTCCTCGAGGCAGCGTTCGAACTGGTCGGACGTGAAGGCGGAGACGTCACGATCAACGCCATAGCGGAGAACGCAAAGGTTGCGAAACAAACGATCTACCGATGGTGGCCTTCCAAAACTGCCGTCGTTCTCGACGCCCTCGTGCAAGGAACGATGCGAGCCACCCCGTTTACCGAAACGAATGACATCAAAGCCGACTTCGAGCGGCATCTTCGGACCGTCATCAAGCTGTTCAACTCCCCCACCGGTCGAGTCATCTGCGAGCTGCTCTCCCAAGGCCAATCTGACAAAGACATCGCCGAGGAGTTCCGTGAACGTTTCTGGCAGCCCCGACGTGACCTATCTCTTGCGAGACTGGCCCGCGGAATCAAACTCGGCGAGATTCGCCCCGACATCGACCACGAAGTTGTCCTCGATGCGATCTATGGCCCGTTGTGGGTGCGCCTCGTTGTCGGCCACCTGCCAATGAAGTCCGCTGACGCGAAACGAATCGTCGACGCAATGTGGCCAGGCATCGCCGCAAAAAGCTAGGCAGCGGAGCTACATGTGGGTCGATTGCTTCGGCCAGTCTCCGACCACTTCATGTGCGAGGCGGGGCAGAGCAACCGACAATGTCGACGGGTGGAGTGAACAATGAGATTTGGTCTAACCGTTGACCAGGCCAACGATGTCTTGGGCACTATTCGACGACTACTACCCGGCCCGAGATTGCACCTTCTACGGCCTTTGCATAGGCCAGCCCAACTCGTTGCGAGCTAACCGGTTCGTGGCCAGGGAACCAGGCTCCGTACCGAGGAACCGAAACCTCAAGGAGTCCTGGGCTGACAACGTTTAGCCTCAAGCCTCGTGGCATCTCGATGGCGGCTCCGACCACGAAACCCGCCAACGCTCCGTTCGCGGTTGCACCTGCGCTCCCCATCCTGATCGGGTCGCGGTCAAGTACGCCACTCGTCAACGTGAATGAGCCACCGTCAGTTACGCAGGCGAGCCCTGCGAGCACAAGATTGATCTGACCCATCACCTTCTGACGAAGGCCAAGCATGAAGGTCTCATCGGTATGTTCCTCGAGAGTCTCGAAATGGACATCGCCCGCTGTCGACACAACCGCGTCAACCCGTCCGACTTTCGCATACATATCGCCGATCGACGCCGGGTCGGACATGTCGACCTGCAGGTCGCCGGACGTGCGCCCAACCTTGATCAGATCATGACGTGTACCCAATTCGCTGCACGCAGCTTGGCCGATATCTCCCTCCGCGCCGACGACAATAATCCTCATCATTTACCACCCAAGATCTTGTCATATCGAGCGAGCTTGAAAGCGAGCAACTGTTCACATTGATCAAGATCTGCCCGCCGGTCCTTCAAGCGGTCGGAGTGTTCCAAAAGAAGTTGTTTGCGTTCCGGGATGGTTGCATCACCGACCTGGTACATCTCGGCGAAGTGGCGCATTTCGCCGGTCGGCATGCCGGTCTCTCGTAACGAGGACAACAGACAAAGCCAATCTGCATCCTCCGATGAGAACTCGCGTTTCCCACCAGCGTCACGATCAATCGCTGGGCACAGCCCAGACTTTTCATAGAACCGGATCGTGTCAATAGTTAGACCGCTCATGGCGGCCACCTCAGAGATCCTCATCAACCCTCTTTCCTACGTCGGTACACCGACCGTACCGACCTGGAGTCACTCCATGTCAAGAGGAAAATTCCGGCCGACCAAGACGAAATCGGCGCCTGATACCCGGCCGACTAGAAGTCGATAGCTGGACGGAGGGATGCTTCGTCGAATCCGAATCGCCGCATCATCGACAGATGTCCTTCGGACCCGAGAATCAAACTCAGTTGCTCGTCGAACGCGTCAGCAAGTCCGTACGAATCGTGATGAAACGAGAAGGCCCCCATTGGGACCCCTCCCCGATCGGAAGCCCGGGTATCCGACACTGAAATCAACAGCTCACTGCCGAGCCTCTCGAGATAGGCGCCGTTACCAGGAGCGGTGCTCACAGACGCATCCACGCGGCCATCAAGAACAGCCTTGGCTGCTGCATCTTGATCATCGAACTGGACAATACGGTCCGAGGGCGTCCCGGCGCTAAGGGCAGCGTCAACCTGAATCTGTCCAGATACCGCAGCGAGACGAACCGTTTCATCAGCAGCAATAGCTTCATAGCTTGAGAAGTCGCGGCCGTCGTCACGTCGCACGATGAAACTGTCGATCGCCGCCCACACAGGTCGACTAAACCGCACCATTTCACGGCGCTCCGTAGTGACAAACAACGGAGTATTCATATGCCAGCGGCGGGTGCGCACCCCTTCCAACAGCTCACCAAAGGACGTGAGCACATACTCGACTTCAGCAACCCCAAGAGCTCCGAGGACCATATTCGTCAGCTCGATATCGCAGCCGACCGGCGACCCTCCCTCCACTGGCGAAAAGAACGGCGGCTCATCGAGAAATGCCACCACACACCGCTCGCTCCAGATCGTTGAATCAACCATCTGTTAATCCTAGTGGACCACCCCATCGCCAGAAACGGGCAACACCAATGCCTGGATTCAACACAAGAATTCTGCAAGGGATCCGGCGAATGTGGTTTGCGCCTGGCCAGCAGTTTGAACAAACTGACGCTCGAACACCGCTCCATATTGTTCCGGAAAGAACGACCTGACACCCACTCGCTAACGGCACTTCCGCGGCACTCTTGGCCAGCGACGCGGCCATCACTAACAGTCCTCGACCAGCCACGTAACGTCCACCAAAGACACCGCCGATTACACGTATATCCTCACCTCGGCGCTTCGCGACGAACTGCGAGATATCGGCACCGGGGCGACTGGGTGTTGGGCCTCTCCAGCTGATCGCGGCTTCTGTTCCCCGATCTTGAATGAAGTTCAAGTAAATTCGAGATGTTGCCGCGATCGCTGCTAGTCCACAACTGGGTCGACAAACATGCCATCGACGAGCACCGAGCCGGCCAAGATATCGGTGGCGGCTACACGGCCGATTACCTGTGTCAGATCGACGATCCGATCATCTGGGAGATCCTTGATCGGCACGGGCTGGAGCTCGATCGAAGTACGCACGACGAAGTCGCCGCGCTCGTCGCTCGCAATGTCGCTGACCACGACGTATGCGTCGACCGTCTCGTCGGGATCAACCGTGGTCGGAGGCACCGGCGCCTCTTCCAAACTGAACGCGGCGGGGTCAGGGTTCAATTCAAGAAAATCAGTCGAGGCCCAGAGATAGATGTCAAAGAGCGGAACGGTCGACTCGAATCGTCGCGGTTGGCCAAACTCATCTATCCAAACATGAGCTATGTACCAATCACCAAGCTCGACCTTCACATGGCGAGTCGGTACTCCCAACCGGTACTCATCGCCCACAAACGAAATCACTGCTGATTCAAACGCTTCAGGCTCCGCTGCTATCCCGGCCGGAAACCACCAGCTTCCTCTCAGTGAATCGCTGCTCGAACTTTCCCAGACGCCGTCTACCTTGGTGAAGGTTTGGGATCCGTCGTACGCATATTCCTTACCGTCGTACAGGCCAAGGAAGGTCGAGTTTTTGAGGTCTGCAACCCCAACTGGCATCGGTGATCCGAGTCCTGGCCCGCGCACTCGAACTCGGTCGAACATCTCCTCCAACGTTGTTTTGAGGAGTACCTTCACTTGTTCTTCCAGCTCGCCTTGAGATAAAGGTGCCAACAGAGCCTGTTCGGTTGCGGCGTAGTAGCCAGCGGAACCTTCATCGCAGTCGGTATCTCGTAGGCGAACCAGTGCGCTCATCGGGTCATCTGGTGCTGGCAGAGCGACTTCACTCAGGGCCTCAGTCAGAGAGCCTTCATTGAGGGCATCACTCAGCGGAGCGAGTTTGTCTCGGTAATCCGCAAAGTCAGCGGAAGCCTCATGCAGGTATTCGGGGAGTACCTCCTCCAAGTCCACAGTTGCGGCAAATCTGCCGGCACATGCCGTCTCCAACCATCCGGGCAGCGGGCCAAATTCCTGTTTTGGCGCTGGGCCCGCCGCTGATTCTGCGGTGTCCACGTGGCTCAAAGAATCGGGGGTTGTCTGCGCGCTGTTCTGCGCAGTCTCGATAGGCGATTGGTTGGCGCACGCGCTAGCTAGCAAGACGAGCACAAGTACGAGACGGCTGAGGCGGATACGACGCATGGCTAACTAATCGACGCGATTGATTCCATCCTGTAGCCGCACACCGACACGGCCATAGCGCGGCGCCCGTCTCAACCGGGAGACTAAACCCAAGGCGAGGCCGAAAGCGCCCATAACGCGAACTCTTCGGCACGGTCCCAGGTGGCGCAGAACGGCACGTGGAGATCGTTCTGGCCATATGCCCCTATCGGTGGTCCGCTGGGTTCTCCATCAATCATGAGGAGAATCCAATGCACACCACCAATCATCAAAGCGAAATCGTTGGCCAGCTTGTCCTGGTCGACGTTGACCCGATCCGGCAGCGAGTCAAAAAAGCTATCGGCGGGTTCCTGGCTGGCTACTCGGGAACAACGCTTGAGGCATACCGGCTCGATCTACGGCAATGGATCAGCTGGCTCGATACTGCCGGGCTCGACCCGTTCGATGTCGAGCGTGCCCACATCGAGCTGTATGCACGCTGGTGCGAGTCCGAAGGTAAGGCCCGTGCCACGATTGGTCGCCGCTTGTCGACCGTTTGCGGGTTTTACCGGTATTGCTCGCAGGAACGGCTTATAGAACGCGACCCGGGTGCGTATGTTCGCCGTCCGAAACAGGATTACGAATCCACCACGCTCGGTCTTGACCGCAATGAGCTCGGGGCGTTCTTGGTCCAAGCTGGACTAAACGGCGGCCGCGATCATGCGTTGGCATGCCTGTTAGCGCTGAACGGTTTGCGGATCTCCGAGGCGCTCAATGCCGACATCGACAACCTCGACGTAAACCGCGGGCATCGCACCCTGTTCATCCACCGCAAGGGCCACAAGACCGCCACCATCCCGCTCTCGCCCAGAACAGCACGAGCCATCGACCTCTACATCGGAGAACGACAGACAGGCCCAATCTTCTTAAACCACGACGAAACCAAGCGCCTCGACCGGCACGCGTCGGCCCGCATAGTTCGCCGGCTCGCGAAGAGGGCAGGGATCGACAAACAGATCAGCCCGCACTCGCTAAGGCATTCGTTCATCACCGCCGCTCTCGACGCCGGAGTCCCACTACGCGACGTTCAAGAAGCAGCATCACACGCCGACCCTCGAACCACGATGCGATACGACCGAGGCCGAGGATCCCTCGACCGACACGCCACCTACATCGTCTCAACCTTTGTGGCCGGCGCCAGCCGGTAAACCCAAACCCAGATGCTCGCCGGACCACCCAGGTCGTCGGCCACACAGGGTCGAGTCTTAGGCGACCTGGACGGCGTCGGTAAGTTTGTCGGGGACCTCGACCGGGAACGACAGAATCATGTGCCGATCGAGTGCTGTTGCGACTCGGGCAAGCGTATCGATCCGGTTCTTAGCACCGCCGCCTTCCTCGAGACGAGAAATAACCGACTGGGTTGTTTGCATCCGTTCAGCCAACTCACGTTGGCTGAGCCCGGCCTCGGTGCGCATGTCATAGATGAGCTGCCCAAGATCAAGATCCTGATTCACAGCTGCACGCGTTTCGTCCGA
Source organism: uncultured Acidimicrobiales bacterium (assembly GCA_938023735.1). GTDB lineage: Bacteria > Actinomycetota > Acidimicrobiia > Acidimicrobiales > SHLQ01 > CALLQB01. The sequence goes on along the minus strand of CALJDK010000109.1, from coordinate 67,840 downwards.
GGGCTCGCCTTTGGACTTCTTGATGTCTTCCCAACGGGAGTAGTTAGCCATGTTTGTCTCTCCTTCTACGGATTGCGCTTCGCACAATCCTCGGCGATCTTGCGAGCTCGGGATACCTCGGCTCGCTCGTTGTTGCGTTGTTTACGGAATGTAGTAAGCAAAATGATGCGGTTGTCTTTGGTGAACCGGTACGTGATGCGTCGAGCTGTTGACCCAACAGTGAACCGAAGCTCAAAGAGCCCCTCCCCCAGGCTCCGCGAAAGCGGCATCCTGGCCTTCGGGCCGAGCGAAGCCAACCGATCGACCACAACGAGAGTTCGTTCCCAATCTGCCTGGCTGAGCGTGTCGAACCATTCGACGACTTCATCATGCGCCTCAACATCAGCCACCCAAGAATCATCGCATAAAAGCGATCATCGCACAAGAGCGATCATGAAGACAGGGAGACAACAGTCCGTTCACTCCAGCCCATAACGTGCGCCAAACAACGAGCCGCTCCCCCACCCGCGAACGGCACGTTTTGAACGATATCTAGTCGAGAATCAGGCGCCATTCGGGGTCACCGAATGGGCGTCGTCCAGTGGGTTCGAACCCCTGATTCCCGTAGAGCTTTTGCGCTCCCTCGTTGTCGTCGTGGACCGTGAGCAAGACCTCGTTGGATCCTCGCGACCTACAGCGACTGACAATACGTCCAACAGCGGCCGAACCAATGCCCTGTCGTTGCCACTGCTGGTCGATGGCGAGGTTCTCCATGAACGACTTTCCATCACGATGAACGATGCCCACCACACCAACCAACATGTCGTCTTTGAGAATGGCCAGCGGTTCCCAGTCGCCTCCGCCCTGAACCACTTGTGTCTTGGCCAGGATGACCAAAGCAACCGGTTGATGATCGGCCACCAAGGGCAACTGGGCCGCCGATACCTGCACACCCAACGCAGCTCGCCAGTTCTCGCCAGTGATGAGTTCCAACCGGACCGACATCGCCGCAGCGTAGTTGAGTCTCGCAGGGGTGAAATGGTTAACGAGTGCGGCGGGCGCTGTTCTCGTGATCGATGCGCGGGTCGCCTGAGCGACGGAAGCGATCTTCGATCTGGCGGTCGTCGGGGTTGCCGATTGGAGCATTGCGGTTTCGGAGGACGCGTGCAAGGAAGCTCATGCCCCCAGAGTAAATGACGATCGGCCAAATGGGGCTTTCGAAACCGTGTTCTTCGGGGTAATTTCACAGTTAATAGCTAGTTTTCCAAAGTGTATAAGCGTTTACCGTTTCGTTTAGTAAGGTATGTGACGTGGATCACCTCGATAGCATTAGCAGCGACATCATCGACGAGCTGCAACGCAACGCCCGCATCTCCTACAAGGAGCTGGGCGAACGAATCGGGCTCACCGCGCCCGCCGTTGCCGAACGGGTTCGTAAGCTTGAGGAAGCAGGAATTATTCAGGGCTACCGAGCCGTGATCGACTACGAGGCGCTGGGGTATCCGCTGCTCTGTGTGATCCGGTTGAAGGTTCCGATGAAGACCGTCGGCATCGATCCGAAGCTCGCTGCCATACCCAACGTGATCGAAGCCAACCGCGTCACCGGCTCAGACAGTCATGTCGTTCGAGCGCGTATTCGCGACACCCAAGAGCTTGAGGACCTGATGGAAGATGTCTGGGAGCAGGGCGACACCATCACCAACATCGTTACGAGCTCGCCGGTCGAACCTCGCCCAATAATTCTGAAAGACCTGCTGAAGAACCGGTAGTTGGTCAAACCCATCTTCGGTTGCTGAGGAAACCTAACCGTGGGCCACTGCTAGGTTGTGGAACCGGCAATTCGCCGTTCCCACCAGCCCTTTCAAAAAGGACACCCCCATGAGCACCCAACCCCTCCAGCAAGCAATCGACGTCTGCCGCGAAACTCTCGCTGCCGTGTCACCCGACCAGATGCAGGCCGCAACTCCCTGCGAATCATGGAATGTCGCCGGTCTGATCAATCACATCGTCGGTGCCCAGGACTTCTTCCAGGCTGGCGTGCAGAGCCAGGCTCCATCGGGCGAAGAGGTCGACTACGCCTCAGGCGACTACCTGGCCGCGTTCGACGCCGCTGCCGCAAAGACCATGGAAGCATTCAACGCCGAGGGAGCACTCGGAAACATGTGCGAGCTTCCCTTTGGCACCATGCCCGGCGCTGCGGTGATGGGCTTGGCGATGACCGATACGTTCCAGCACTCCTGGGACCTCGCCAAGGCAACCGGTCAGAGCACCGACCTGGCACCCGAACTTGCTTCGGCCATTCTGGCCCAAGCCCAGCAGGCAATTCCCGACGCCTTCCGTGGCCCTGAAGGTGCGCCATTCGGTGCCCAGCAGGAATGCGCTGACGGTTCGTGCGCAGCCGATCAGCTCGCAGCGTTCCTTGGCCGTCAGGTCTAGGCACACTCTTTTGTCTGCTTTGCAGACTTGCTAGTGAAATCATGAGCCCCGGCGAAATGCCGGGGCTCGTGTCGTTTTCGGTTGCGCCTTAGTCGAGGTCCGGTGCCCAACTCGACCCGTTGATATGAGATCCGCCGTCAACGAAAAGCGTGTTGCCGGTCATGTAGCGAGATCCCTCACTGGCCAGAAATGCGGCCACCGGAGCGATGTCGGCTTCAGCATCGCCGATGCGACCCATTGGGTTTGAGGCGTCGGCCGCGGCTTCGAGTTCGGGATGCTCACCCATAACCCGCCGGAACGCCGCCGACTTGGCCGCCGGGCAGATGATGTTGGCGGTGATGCCCGTGGGCGCCCACTCGCGAGCCGCAGTACGGGTGGCGCCGCGCAAGGCCTCTTTGGCTGTGTTGTATTCGAGGGTTCCCATGTGGGCGTTGACGCCATTGAGCGACGCCATGTTGACGATGCGACCGTAACCCTTTTCCTTCATCACGGGATGGGCGGCCAGCATCGCCCACAGCGGGCCGTAGAGCCCGATGGCCATACCCCGTTCCATCAGCTCTGGCGTCTTCTGCTCGACCCGGCTGATTCGGCCGCCGCCCCAAGCGTTGTTGACCAGGATGTCAACGGTGCCCCAATGCTCCACAGCCGTTGCCACCATGGCGTCGACCTGGTCTTTGTCGGCCACGTCGGTGTGGCAGAACAGAGCGCTGTCGCCCAACGAGTCGGCTACTTCTTGGCCGGTGGTTTCGTTTCGTTCGGCCACCAGCACCTGGGCACCCTCGGAAACAAAGTGTCGAGCGATCCCTTTTCCGATGCCGTCGCCGGCTCCGGTCACGATCGCGATTCGTCCATCGAGCAGACCCATGGTTTCTCCGTAGCTGGATTTCGTTTCGAGGGGAATGTCTGAGTGATTGGATCAGCTAGGAGGGGTTGCGTGCAAGCGTCCACGCACGGGAACCAATCACCGCGCCTCCGAGGGCGTGGAGGAACAGCTCGGCAGGAACGGGAAAGTTGCCGTACAGGCCTGGTCCTTGCAGCTTGTCGGCCACCAGCAGAATCAGGGTCGTTGCCGCCGCAATTGCGAACCCACCAACAAAGGATGATCGGATGACCGAAGATTCGGGGGTGAGTCGCTCAGACCGGTCAGGCTGGGCGGCACCCGGTGGATTCCGGGCGATGATTCCCCACAGTGCCGCGGCGATGAGCGGCGCGAAGTGATGGGTGAGGGTTGGCGATCGCCACGCCAGCACCAGCCAGAGGCCGGCCGCTGCCAATGAGGCAAGAGGTGGGAACATGGCGGTTCGGAACGAGTCCATTCACCACGGAACCCAACAACGGAAACGCCCATTCCCAGATGATGGAAGGGTGGTGGGGATTTCGCGCCGCTCTTGAGGACGGCCCCGGTGCACCGATCTATCGTTTGAGTCATGTCGTCGGTGTCCGAAGCGTCTGCGTCAACGATGGTCGATCGTTTGCTTGCCGAGTTGATCGCAGTTGTCGACCGGGCCGTCACCGATCACTCCGCTTCGGCGTTCGATCGGGTCGCCCCAGAATTACGCCAGTGTGCGCCGAGCCGTCCGGTACCTCCGGTGTCGCAACCGGTGGTCGACCAATGGCTTGCATCAGTGATCGAAGCGACGCACGAGCCATGGAAGCAGTTGGCTCAGCTACTAGGCGAAGCCACGCCTCACCTGCAATGGCTCAAGTCCTACGAGAGTCTTGAAGAAACCGACGAGCTGATGAAGTTCAAGCCGTTCTACAGCTTCCTATTGCTGGCCTCGGGCGAGTTTCGAGGCTACGAACCACCGTTTGTTGTTGACGACCTGCTGGTGGGGTTCAGTTTGCAGGCGCCTCACATTGTGTATCCACCGCACCATCACGTGGCGCCCGAGTTGTACGGCATCATCAGCGGCACCCTCGAGTGGCAGGTCGGTGAGACCTGGTCGACGAAAGGGCCGGGCGACGTCATTATTCACCGGCCGCATGAGTCTCACTCCATGTGTACCGGCGATGAGCCTGTGCTTACCTGGGCGGTCTGGTCGAAGGACTCCAACTGCGATGTGTTCATGCCCAGCCTCGACCCTCCCGATCACACGATGGATCCCATTCGGTACTAGCCGTCCGTTCCTGGTGAACGATCACTGACAAGCCACTCGGCGGCTAATGCCGCCATACTGGTGGGCTGTGGCAAAGCGATTCTCAAACGAGCAGATCGAGAAGCGCCGGTTGCTGCTGCCCACGGTCACCTATCCCGACCTACCAATCGCCGATCGCCGCGACGACATCCTCGAAGCAATCGCCGCCAATCAGGTTGTGGTGGTGGCTGGCGAAACCGGATCAGGTAAAAGCACCCAGCTGCCCAAACTCTGCCTCGACCTTGGTCGCGGTGCCGCCGGCTTCATCGGGCACACCCAACCTCGGCGCCTCGCAGCGCGAAGTGTTGCCGAGCGGGTAGCCGAGGAGCTCGAAACGTCGGTGGGGGAGTTGGTGGGCTACACGGTGAGGTTCACCGATCAGGTCGGTCCATCGACGCTAGTAAAGCTGATGACCGACGGCATCTTGCTAGCCGAACTCCAACGCGACAAGCAGCTCAGCCGCTACGACACCATCATTATCGACGAGGCGCATGAGCGAAGCCTCAACATCGATTTCCTGCTTGGGTATCTCAAGCAGCTGCTGCCTCGCCGACCCGACCTAAAGGTCATCATCACGTCGGCCACCATCGACACCGACAAGTTCTCGGCCCACTTCAACGACGCGCCCATCATCGAAGTATCGGGCCGGACCTTTCCGGTCGAGGTGCGGTATCGGCCGCTTGCCGACCCCGACGACGACCGCGAAGTGCTCGATCAGAACGACGCGATCGTTGCGGCGGTAAAGGAACTCAGCGCCGAAGGCAGCGGTGACATCCTTACGTTCCTGTCGGGCGAACGCGACATTCGCGAAGCCGCAGCAACCCTCGAAGGCATGAAGATGCGCGACGTCGAGATCCTGCCACTCTACGGACGGCTCTCGGCCGCCGAACAGCACCGGGTGTTCTCTGATCACCGCGGTCGTCGAGTTGTGCTGGCAACCAACGTGGCCGAAACGTCGCTCACCGTTCCCGGTGTTCGCTACGTGATCGATACCGGAACCGCCCGCATCAGCCGATTCAGCAATCGCACCAAAGTGCAGCGCCTCCCGATCGAGCCCATCTCGCAAGCATCGGCCAATCAGCGCTCTGGCCGGTGCGGTCGCGTAGGGCCCGGCATCGCCATTCGGCTGTACGACGAAGATGACTACGAGACCCGACCCGAGTTCACCGAACCCGAGATTCAACGCACCAACTTGGCGTCGGTGATTCTGCAGATGGCATCGCTTGGCCTTGGCAATGCCGAGAGCTTTCCGTTTGTCGACCCACCCGACAAGCGCAGCATTCGCGATGGCGTGATGCTGCTGGAAGAGCTCGATGCGGTCGACCCCGAGAAGGAAGGCACCAAGAACTGGCTTACCCCGCTCGGCCGTCAGCTGTCTCGATTGCCGCTCGACCCCCGCTTCGGCCGGATGGTTCTTGAAGCTACCGACTACGGATGTTTATCCGAGGTCATGATCATCACGTCGGGCATGTCGGTAATCGATGTGCGCGAGCGGCCATCGGAGAAGCAGCAGGCAGCCGACGAGTCGCACAAGCGGTTCGATGTGGAGGGCTCCGACTTTCTCAGCATTTTGGAGCTGTGGCGCTACATCGGCGAGCAGCGATCGCAGCTCACCCAGAACAAGTTCCGTCGGCTCTGCAAGCGCGAGTTCCTCAACTTCAACCGCATTCGCGAATGGCAGGACATTCATCGTCAGCTAGAACGGGTGGCCAAAGATCTCGACCTTCCGCTTAACGCGTCGCCGGCCGAACCCGACGCAGTTCATCGCTCGCTGCTGGCTGGGTTGCTCTCGCAAGTCGGCACGCTGCCGCCAGAGAAAGGCGGCAAGAACGCGAAGGCCGCGAAACAGGGCAAGCAGGGCAAGCGAGCCCCAGCGCGCGAGTACCTGGGTGCGCGCAACTCCCGCTTCGTTATTGCCCGAGGTTCGGCTCTTGGCACCGGCGGCGCCAGCTGGGTGATGGCTGGCGAACTGGTCGAAACCAACCGCATGTGGGCCCGCCGCGTCGCCCGAATCCGACCCGAGTGGGTCGAGCATGCAGCCGACCACCTCGTACGCCACTCCTACGGTGAGCCGTGGTGGGACGTGAAGCAGGGCGCCGCACTCGCGAACGAGAAGGTCACGCTGTATGGCCTGCCGGTGGTGAACCAGCGGCGAGTGCAGGTTGGCCGACTCGACCCCGAGATGGCGCGCGAGTGGTTTATCCACCATGCGCTTCTCGAAGGCGAATGGGAAGGTGCCTACGGGTTCATCGAACACAACGCCGAGGTTCTCGAAGAGGTGCGGACACTTGCTGCTCGAACCAGATCCTCCGACGCATCGATCGACTACGACCGACTCTTTGCGTTCTACGACCAACGGCTCGGTCCCAAGGTCACGTCGGCCGGTTCGTTCAATCGGTGGTGGAAAGAGAAACGCAAGAGCGGCAAGGATGGCAGTCGGCTCCTCGACCTTACGGTGGACGACCTGGTCGATCGCGACGACATCGTCGTCGACGACAACGACTACCCCGAGTACTGGAACATCGGTGACCTGTCGCTTCCGTTGTCGTATGAATACGAGCCGGGGAGCCCGCGTGACGGTCTGGTGGTCAATATTCCGTTGGCGTCGCTTCGTTATGTCGACGCCGCTGGTTTCGCCTGGAATGTTCCGGGCGTGCGCGAAGAGCTCGTGACCGAGACGCTTCGCACCCTGCCAAAAGCTTTGCGCAAAGAGTTTGTGCCGATCCCCGACACCGTCGCCGCCATCGTTGGTGGCCTCGACGAGGAGCGAGGGTATCTCGATGAGGTTCGCCGGGTCCTTGGCGAGTACTCGGGCATACAGATCGGGCCCGAGTCCTTCGACCTCACCCGGCTGCCCGACCATCTGCGGCCCACCTTTCGAGTGTTCGACGAAAGCGATGCCACCATCGCCGAGGGTCGCGATCTCGTCGCCGTTGCCGCCGAAGTGCACGGCCAGGTCGAAGCCGACCTTGCGGTTACCACCCACGAACTCGAGCAGACCGGCCAGGTCACCTGGACGTTCGGCGCCATCCCCGCCACCACAACCACCACGGCTGCCGGCGCTGAGGTAGTGGTGTACCCCGCGCTTGTCGACGAAGGCGAAACCGTTGGCCTATCGCTGCTTCCCGCAGCCGCTGAACAGTGGTCGTCGATGTGGGAGGCAACCCGCCGACTCATCCAGCTCAACATCCCAGGTCAGGCCAAGACGTTTCGAAACCTTCTCACCAACGCCACGAACCTTGCGCTGCTGTCGGGGCCTTACGGGTCCTCGGTCGATTGGTACAACGACGTGTTGGCTGCATCCCTTGACGCGGCGATGCGCAACGCCGGTGGGGTGGCGTGGAACGAACAGGCGTGGGATGCCTTGATCGCCTCGGCCCGGGCCGACGTTTCGGACCTCGTCACCGCAATCGGTCGAACCTCGGCCGAGATTCTGGTCACCGTCGCCGACGTGAAAGAGCGCCTTGCCGACCTCACCAACCCGAAGATGGCCATCGGTGTTGCCGATGCTCGCAACCACCTCGAGCGTCTCGTCTACCCAGGGTTCGTGCAAGGAGTGGGCGCCGACCGGATCGACGATGTGCTCCGGTACGTGATGGCCATCGACCACCGACTCGAGAAACTCCCCACCCGTATCGCTGCCGATACCACGCTCATCAAAACATGCGTGACGCTCGAGAACGAGGTCTACCAAACGCTCGATGCGCTGCCGCCCAGCGATGCTGCCGAAGAAATCATGTGGATGCTGGAAGAGTTTCGGGTGAGCAGCTTTGCCCAAACGGTTGGTACCAAAGGCACCGCCAGCGAGAAGCGGATCCGCAAGGCGCTTCGTGATCTGTAGGCAGTGAGTCGTAGTCTTTCCCCATGGCGTCGCCCCTGAATCTCGAATTTTTGCAGTCGGCGGCCAAATCCGATCAGCTCCCCGAAGGCAAGGTTGAGCTGGCGGTTATCGGCCGTTCCAACGTGGGCAAGTCGTCGCTCATCAACGCGCTCGCCAACCGAAAGAAGTTGGCCCGTACGTCCAAAACTCCCGGAGCCACCAAGCTCATCAACATCTACGAGCTACAACCGGCAGGTTCTGGTCTCTGGCTTGTTGACCTTCCCGGCTACGGGTTTGCCAAGGCATCGGCCAACGAGCAAACCCGGTGGAAGAACATGATCGACAAGTACCTGACCGAACGCGAGACCCTGCAGGGCGCGCTGGTACTCATCGACGGTGCGGTCGGGCCAACCGATCTCGACCTGCAGACCGTCGATTGGCTCCAAACCATCGACCTTCCCTACAACTTCGTGGCAACAAAGTCTGACAAGGTGCGACCCTCGAAGAGTGCCAAGCGGCGCAACGACCTCACCCGAAAGCTCGGGGTCCAGAAATCCGAGGTGCGCTGGGTCAGTGCTGAGAAGGGCACCGGCATCTCCGAGCTACGCGGCGAGATCCGCGAGTTCCTACTCGACACGTGAATCTGAAATACGGTGTCTGGAACCGTATTCGTATTGATAGTCGTCGATATGACGTTGTGCGGTGGCGCGACGTCGCACTTGTTCGATGCGTTTTTGGACAGCAGCCTTCTCTAGATTGGTTCGATGGCTGATCGACCGTCCTTCGTCATCGATACCGACACTGCGTCCGATGATGCTGTCGCGCTACTTCTTGCCGTAAAGGAACCGTCGGTCGACATCGAAGCGGTCACTATCGTCGCCGGCAATGTTCCGCTCGATATGGCGGTGCGCAACGCCATCGTCACGCTCGACATCGCTGGCAACACCGACGTGCCCGTCTACGTGGGAAACGCTGGCCCGAAGAGTCGCACCCTTGAAACGGCGCAGAACGTTCACGGTGCCGATGGCATGAGCGAGGCCGAGCTTCCCGGGCCGTCGCGCCAGCCCGAGGCCGAGTTTGCGGTCGATGCGTTGCTCCGCCTGGCCAACGAGAACCCCGGCAAACACACCCTGGTAACGCTTGGTCCGATGACCAACATTGCCGAGGCTCTCGACCGCGACGATCAGTTCCTCACCAAGTTCCGCCACACCTTCATGATGGCTGGCTCGCCCGACGGGGTTGGCAACGTCAACACCGCCGGCGAGTTCAACGTATGGGCCGACCCTGAAGCCGCCACCGTGGTGCTCGCCGCCGATGGCGCCAAGACAATGGTCGGCTGGAATATCTCTCGCCTCTTCACCGTCATCCGGCCCGATGAGCACGAACGGTTGCTTTCGATGGGCGCCCTCGGCGAGTTTGTCGGCAACATCAATGTTGCCGTCGATATCTTCTGCCGCGAGGTCAGCGGACTTGAGGGCTATGACCTCCCCGATCCGGTGGCGATGGCGGTGGCGCTCGACGAAACCCTCATCACCGAGGACACCGACGAGTGGATGGTGGTGGGCCTCGACGAACCCACCCGAGGCGCCGTACTGGTCGACCGTCGGGCTGGCGCGCCAGCACCGAACTGTCGGGTGCTGTGGGCTGTTGATGAGAAACGGTTCAAAGAGCGCCTCTTTGCTGCCTGTCAGATCTGACGAATTGGCCGCAACGCCCTACATTCCAAAGCGTGCTCGCTGAACCCGATCGCTCCACATTTGTCGATCTTGCTGGCACTCGCATTCGGGTGTGGGAGTGGGGCGACCCCACCAATCCCGTCGTCATCTGCCTGCACGGAGCGTTCGACCACGGTCGGATGTTCGACGAACTAGCGCCACGGGTTGCAGCGCTGGGGTACCACGTTGCTGCGGTCGACCACCGAGGTCACGGTGATAGCGAGCGCCTGTTCACCGGCCAGATTTTTCGGGCGGCCAGCATCGACGTGGCTCGACTTGCCGCCCACTACGACCAACCGGTCGGCATCATTGGTCACTCGATGGGTTCCTCCATCGGTATCGGTGTATCGGCTACCTGGCCCGAACGGGTTCGATGGATGGTGAGTATTGATGGGCTGGGCCCACCCGACGAGATGTTTAATGTCGAAGACTACGGCGCCCTCACCACATCGATGGTCGATTACGCGATCAAGACCTTTGGCCGTGAGCGTCGTGTGTTCGAGTCGAAGGCGGCCATGGCCAAACAGCGCGGCGACATCAACTACCGCATCCCCGAACAATGGGTCGCCCATTTGGTAGAGCATGGGTCGGAGCGAAACGGCGACGGCTGGTCGTGGAAGTGGGACCCGACCTTCAACGTCAACATTCCCGAGGGTTTCCGACGCGAAGTCGTGACTGGTGAGTTCGAACGCATGAAGCGGCCGATCCTTGCGCTCACCGGAGGCGAAGAGGACATGTGGTCCGAGCTTTCGCCCCAGTCGATCGATGAACGGATGGCGCTCTTTGCAGATGGACGCCACCATGCTGTCGCCGGCGGCGGTCACTACCTGCACCTCGAGCAACCCGACACCACCTTTGACCTCATCGTCAATTTCCTCAGTGAGATCGGCGAACGCCCATGACGGCCGCCATATCAGAGAGCATTCTGGTGTTGCATGAGGTCGGCGATGTCGGCGGTGGCGGGCCGTACGCCGAAGCGTTCTCCGCCTGGGCGCAGGTGATTGCACCCGACCTCCCCGGCCACGGGTCGCAACCGGAATTGGTAGGACAGAACTATGGCCTTACCGACCCGATGTATGTCGCAACCAGGCTTTTCGCCGATCAGGGCATTGAAAAGGTCGACACGGTGGTGGGTATTGGCGTGAGCGGTTGGTCGGCCCAACTCTTTGCGCTGGCGGGACGGGCCCACCGAATGGTTCTCGTCGATGGTCTCGGTGATCCGTTCCTGTCGATTGATGATCTTCTCGATCGGCGGATGAAGCGAGTCCGAATCATTGCCGACTCACCCGATCCGCTCACCGATGCGCCACCGCCTACCCACGGCGACCGCGAGCTTGCCGAACGCGCGGCCCGAGATACCGAGGTTCCCGTCCTGCTCCTAGGTGCCGACTCCGGCGAGCATCAGGCCTTTCTCGACATCTTTCCCAATGCCGAGCACCGGGTGACCAGCAACCATGATCCAAGGGTGATTGCGGAGATGGTTGCCGAATGGGCGATGAACAGTTAGCCACCGCCAGCGGCGACTCCCAACGCGCCGAGCGCATTTTTCTCACCTCGGGGATTTTCTGGCAGCTCTGCATGAGCAGTTACTGGGTGCTGCTATTCACCCGTGTAACCGTCGATCTCGGATTTCCGCCCGTGCAGTTGTTGCTGCTCGGCACCGTGAAGGAAATCACGATTCTGCTGGCGGAGATACCCACTGGGGTGGTGGCAGATCTTCGCAGCCGCCGAACCTCGGTGATCCTTGGCTTTTTCTGTGCCGGGTTCGGTGTGGTGCTGGCCGGGTTTGGTTCGACGTTCGTGGTGGTGGCGTTGGGTCAGGTGCTTTGGAGCCTCGGATCCACCTTTCGCTCGGGTGCCGAAACCGCGTGGATCACCGACGAGTTGGGGTCCACCACAGCGGCTGAGCCGCTCATTCTCCGCCGGGCCCGACTCGGATTGTTGGGCGCAGTTGTTGGTGTTGTGATTGGCGCTGCCGTGGCGGCGATCTGGTCGATGGGAACCGCCCTGGTGCTTGTTGGAGTTGTGCTTTTGGCTCGCGGGTTCACACTGCTTCGCATCATGCCCGAGACCGGGTTTATGCCATTGCAGGGCGTCGGTACGCCGCTGCAACAGTTTGGCGAACTGCTGCGGGTTGGCGGAGCGTCGACCCGCCGGGTGAAGCCATTGCGCCGACTCTTCATCGTCGTCGCCCTCGCAGGGTTTGCCAGCGAGGCGGTCGACCGACTGTTTGTGGCTCGCTTCGACGAGCTTCCGACCACCAGCATCGCAATCGACGCCACACTTGTTGGTGGCATCAGCGTGTCGCAGTCGTTACTTGGCGCCGCCGCTCTGCTGCTGTTGAAAGATCGACTCCGTGGCGACCGGTTGGTGCCGTGGCTTTCGGCGCTTCATCTCGGAACGGCCGTCGGAGTGTTGTTGCTGGCTCGGGGAAACGTTCTCGTTGCTGGAGCGTTTGGGGTCATCGCGTCGGGAACCCTGCGAGCTGTGGCCCGGCCGGTTGTCGAAGCCTGGACCAACGCGTTCACGATGGCCGAACATCGAGCCACCGTTCATTCGTTTCTGGGTCAGGCGCAATCGCTGGGTGAGATCACCGGAGGGATTGGGCTCGGCATCGTCGCCTCGCAATTCGATATCGCTACCGCGCTGGCTGTGTCGTGCGCCGTGTATGTGGTGGCCTCGATTCTCGCTGGGCTGGCCAAGCGGCAGTGGCAGGATCACAGCGTAAGAGCACCAGACATTACGCTCAGCTAAATGCAGAACGTGATGAAAGAGACCTGGGCTTCAGGCGGCGCAACCATCGGGTCATGGATCTCACTACCGATTGGGCTGTCGGCAGAGATAGCCAGCCGATCGGGCTTCGATTACGTCTGTGTCGACCAACAACACGGACTCATCGATCGTTCTGTTCTGCCAGAAATGATGCAGGCGATCGAACTTGGCTCGGCCACTCCGCTGGTTCGGGTACAAATCAACGCTGCTGATTCGATCGGCATAGTGCTCGACGCCGGAGCAGCAGGGGTAATCATCCCGATGGTGAACTCGGCCGAACAGGCCCACCAGGCCGTCGCCGCATGTCGCTATGCTCCCCAAGGTTCTCGCAGCTACGGACCCATCCGTCCGCTGGTTCGAAATGCCGGGTACACCCCGGCGGGTGCCAACGAGGCTGTTGCCTGCATTCCGATGGTCGAAACCACCACCGCGCTTAACGACCTCGACGGCATCTTGGGTACGCCCGGGGTTGATGCGGTCTATGTCGGCCCCGCTGATCTTTCGCTCACCCTTGGGCTCCCGCCGCGAAACAACGACGGTGAGGCGGCCTTTGATGAGGCGCTCGAGCGTATTGTTTCGGCGTGCCAGAACGCCGGGGTTGTGCCCGGCTGCCACACAACCGCCGACTTGGTGGATCGCCGACTCGAACAGGGCTTCCGCATGATCACCGCCGTGGCCGACGCTCCACTGCTCAAACAGGGCTTCGCCGCGGCGGCCAAGCGATTCGGGCGGGCAGCCGCCGAGAGCGCACCGGCCAGCGGGTACTAGGCGAGAATGCCGCCGCCATCAACCACCAGCGCTTGCCCGTTGATGAACCGGGCCGCGTCGGTGCACAGCCACGCCGCAACATCGCCAATGTCGGCCGGTTGCCCAAGTCGACCACCGGGCACGAACTTCGCGATCTGCTCAAGCTGGCCGTCTTCATAGTTCGCTCGCACCCCAGGAGTATCGATGAGGCCCGGGAGCACTGCGTTCACCCGAAGTCCAGCGGCGCCGTAGTCCTTTGCGCAATGCGCGGTGAGGCCAACCACGCCGCGCTTTGCGGCGCTATAGGGAGCACGTCCCGGCGCCGGAACTTTGGCGGCCCCCGACGACGTGTTCACGATCGACCCGCCGCCGTTGGCGGTCATGTGAATGATCTCGTGTTTCAGACACAGGAAGGTTCCCGTGAGGTTCACCTCGACCGACTGGCGCCAGTAGTCGAGCGGCATTTCGTGAATGGCGTACTGCCCCATTGCGTTTCCTGCGTTGTTAAACGCCGCATCGAGCTGGCCGAACCGCTCGACGGTGGCGGCGATCATCGCTTCAACCTGGGCCTCGTCAGTGACATCGCATGCAACGGCGGCTGCGGTTCCGCCGGCCGACTCGATGAGGCCAACGGTTTCTTGTGCGCCAGCAAGGTTGATGTCGGCAACCACCACGGTGGCGCCCAAGTCGGCGAATGACAGTGCGCCACCCCGGCCGATTCCGCTTCCAGCGCCCGTCACCAGCGCAACTTTGTCAGCAAGCGGTGCGCTCATCGGATCCACTGCCCAGCGTTGACGTCGATGGACTCGCCGGTGATGGAACTCGACATTTTCTCCGATGCCAGGAAAACCACCGACTGCGCAATCTCGTCGGACCCCGGCAGATGATGAAGAGCGGTATCGCTTGCGACCTCTTCGTAGACCTCGTCGAACGTGCGGTCTTCGGTCTTGGCTTTGTGGTTGAAGAACCACTTCACCGACGGTCCCCAGATATATCCCGGGTGCACCGAGTTCACTCGAATCTTGTCGTTGCCCAACTCCACCGCCAGGGCCTTGGCCATTCCCAACAACGCCATCTTCGACGCGGTGTAGATGCCGAAATTCTCTCGGATCCTGCGGGTCGACATGGTGTTGATGAACACGATCGACCCGGGAGCCGACTCGCGGAGTAACGGCGTTGCCGCCTTGGTAAGCCATGCGTGGCCGAAGAAGTTCACCTCGAAGGCGTCGCGAAAGTCCTTCTCGGCTGAATCCTCGATGGTAAGAAACGGTGGCTGCTTGAACGCCGAGTTCACCAACGTATGGAGTGCCCCGAACTCGTCACGAGTTGCCTCGACAAGGGCCTTGCATTGGTCGACGTCGGTGATGTCGGTCGGTACCGCTAAGGCAGTACCTCCAAGTGCTTCGATCTCGGCCTTCACCTCGTCGAGGCGTTCGGCATTACGGGCCGCCAGAACAACCTTGGCCCCTGCGTCGGCAAGCGCCAACGAAATGTCGCGACCTAACCCCGGCCCGACACCGGTGACGATTGCAACGCGGTCGGTAAGCAGATTTGTCCCCATGTCCGCACGCTACAGAACAACGGCAGCGGGGTGAAAAGCAGTTCTACGCCTTGGCCGCGCTTACAAAAACGGGAATCTCGCGATCGCCCGCTTTCACGGCGTACTCCTCATACGGTGGGTACACGTCGATGCCGCGCTGGTACCACGTTGCCCGCTCTTCGCCGGTAACCATGCGAACTTCGGTGTCGTAGGGTTCAGGGCCGTCCTGCATCATGATGTTCGGGTTGGCCAGAAGGTTGTAGTACCAGGCGGGGTGCTCGGGAGCACCACCCTTCGATGCGATAAGGGCGTACTCGCCCTCATGCTCCACCCGCATCAGGGGGACCTTGCGCACTTTGCCGCTCTTGGCCCCAACGGTGGTCATAACGATGATCGGGATTCCCGTGTCCATCAGCGTGTTGGCTTCGGTGCCGCCACTGGCCTCGTACTGTTCCACCTGCTCGCGGACCCAGTCCCATGTGCTTGGTTCGTACTCACCTTGAATTGGCATGGGCGCAAATGTAGCCGTCGCGTCGGTCGGCATGTAATTCGTTCGACGGCGGGAGGGGGTGACTGCGCCTGGACGGGGGTGTCTATTTGGTGGAAGTGAGGGCTTGATCGAGGTCAGCCCAAATGTCTTCGACGTTTTCGCAGCCGACACTGAATCGAATAAGTGTTGGCGGCATCCCTTCTTGGCCCTCGATGACTGCGCGGCGTTCCATTGTTGATTCGATGCCGCCGAGGCTGGTGGCATGGTGAACGAGGTTCGCTGCTTCGCAGGCCGCCGAGGCTCGAGCACCGTCGCCGGTGGTGTCGAACGACATCATTGCGCCGAAACCGGTCATAAAACTCTTCGCGACCTCATGGGTTTGGTGGCTTGGAAGCCCGGGGTAGCGAACGGTGCTGACTTCGGCGTGTTGTTCGAGGCGTTCGGCTAGGATCATCGCGTTTTCCTGAGCTCGCTCGACACGGAGACTCAGCGTGCGCGCACCGCGGAGCGTGAGAAAGGCCTCCATGCCGCCAATCGAAGCTCCGTAAAGCAGGCGCCGGTGGTAGAACTCGTCGTACAAATCATCGTCGCGGGTAATGACGACGCCGGCCAGAAGGTCGGAGTGTCCGCCGATGAACTTGGTGGCCGAGTGCATGACGACATCGGCGCCGTAGTCGAGCGGCTTCTGGTTGAGCGGCGTCGCGAATGTGCTGTCGACCGCTACCAGGCAACCCTCTTTGCGAGGCGCGCCGCAGATCGTGGGTAGGTCAGCGACGGTAATCAGTGGGTTTGCGGGTGATTCGAGCCACACCAGGTCGCAGGTTTGGAGAGCCTCGAGCCACACGCTGGTATCAGACTGGTCGAGCCGGCTCACCGTCCACCGGCCCTGCGCTTCACCTTCGTCGATGAGTCCGGCTACGCCGTGGTATGGATCATCGGGAACGGCCACATGAGAACCGGCGGGCAGGCGGTGGAGAACAACGCTTACCGCAGCCATTCCTGACGCAAACGACAAGGCTCGGCCTCCCTCGAGTCCACCGAGAAGGTCTTCGAGCGCATTGGAGGTGGTGGTGCCCTCAACCCGGCTGTAGAGGCGGTGGCTTGGGAGGTAGAAGTTCGACGCGAACTCGGGCGCAACGTTGAGCGGTTCGCCGGGTTCGCGCTTGCGCCCCGCCGAAATCAACCAAGTAGCAGGATCGGTTTCAGACATCGCCCCAACCTACCGCCACCCTCGATTCCGAGCCCCGTCAGCTACACCTCCAACCAATCAACAATCCGGTGCCAGGTATGTTTGTTCATTTGGGCGGAACAGCGCGGTGCCTGGAACCTCATCGGCAAAAGGTTCCTGGCACCTGGGGGCCGAAAGGTACCTGGCACCTGGACCGCTGTTTGGTACCTGGCACCTTTTGGGGGGTTTGGTGCCAGGTATGTTTGTTCATTTGGGCGGAATGGTTAGGGGCGGATTATGGCTTGGGCGACTATTGGGGTGGTGCCGTCGGAGTCGAAGGTGATTGCGGGAGAGCCGTAGAGTTCGTAGCCGGCGTCGAGGGCGTCGGAAACCCGCTTGCAGAAATCGTGCGTGTCGGGGCCGGTCAGAATTGCGTAGCGAGTATCCGGAATGCTCATGGTGGTCCTCTTTGTTGCGGTCCTGTTCGAGGTCTGCCCAGACAATAGAGCTTGTGCGACGTTCCCGATGCGAGTGCTGTGCGCACGAGCGATACGCTAAAGCTGACCGGTTTAGTCATCTTTAGGGTGATGGTTATCACTACGGCATAAAGGGCTTAGGTGCTTCGAAATGGCAATTTCACAACTTTCTCTCAGCGACGCGTGGGGACTTCTGGTTGAAAACCCCGACGCCGTGCTCATCGATGTTCGGACCGTGGCCGAGTGGAGCTTCGTTGGTGTTCCAAACCTTGAGTCGATTGGCAAAGAGGTTCGCCACGTCGAGTGGACGCAGTTCCCGGGTGGCAGCCCCAACCCCGACTTCCTCACCAACGCCACCGAAGGGCTTGCCTCCGACCAACCCGTTCTCTTCGTTTGTCGTTCTGGCGCAAGGTCGCAGGCGGCGGCAACCGCTTTCGAAGGCGCTGGATTTACCAACCTCTTCAACGTGTCAGCCGGTTTCGAAGGCGACCTTGACCCCGAACGCCATCGCCACGACGGTTGGAAGGACCACCTCCCGTGGACCCAGAGTTGAACCCGCCGCTGGGCGAGGCGACCAACCTGGTTCGAGGCGGCCTCGACCGATCGCAGTTCGACGAAACAGCCGAAGCGATCTACGCAACCTCGGGCTACGTGTATTCGTCGGCGGCCGAAGCCGAAGCGGCGTTTGCCGGCGAACGCGATCGCTACATTTATTCGCGCTACGGAAACCCAACGGTTACGACCTTTGAAGAACGGCTTCGATTGTTGGAGGGCGCCGAGGCGTGTCGGGCCACTGCCAGCGGCATGTCGGCAGTCTTTGCGTCACTGGTCTCGCTGGTGAGCGCCGGCGACCGGGTCGTTGGATCACGGGCTCTGTTTGGCAGCTGCCATGTGATCCTCGCCGAGGTTCTTCCGCGCATGGGCGTGGAAACCGAACTCGTCGATGGCACATCGCTCGACGCGTGGGAAGCAGCGCTGGATGGCGGCGCCAAAGCGGTGTTTCTTGAATCGCCATCGAACCCGGGTCTGGAAGTAATCGACCTCGCCGCCGTGTGCGAGATGGCCCACAGCGCGGGCGCCATCGTGATCGTCGACAACGTATTCGCGAGTCCGGTGCTTCAGAAGCCGCTTGAGTTTGGCGCCGATGTGGTGGTGTATTCGGCCACCAAACACATCGACGGACAGGGCCGCACGCTCGGCGGAGCGGTGCTAAGCACCCACGAATACATCGACGACACGCTTGTTCCGTTCCTTCGCCACACCGGTCCAAGCTTGAGCCCGTTCAATGCGTGGGTTTTGGCCAAGGGACTCGAAACCATCCGTCTTCGGGTTGAGGCATCGAGCAACGCTGCGGCCGGGCTGGCGACCCGCCTCGACACCGACCCTCGGATACACGCAGTGCGCTACCCAACACTCGAGTCGCACCCTCAATGCGAGTTGGCGCTCAAGCAGATGTCGGCCGGTGGCACGATTCTCACCGTCGACGTCGGTTCGAAGGATGCTGCGTTCACGTTTCTCGACGCCCTTCGGTTGTTCGATATCTCCAACAACGTTGGCGATTCAAAGAGTCTTGTCACCCACCCCGCCACCACCACGCACCGTCGGCTCTCACCAGAGGCGCGCGACGCTGTGGGCATCGGTCCAGGAATGGTGCGGCTTTCGATTGGACTTGAGTCGATCGAGGATCTCTACGCCGACCTCGATCAGGCACTCGACGCATAACTAAAGCGTGGCTGCTGCCGCTTTGAGAACGCTCACCGCATCGTCGGACATCTCGATGGAACCAGCCAGATCAATCGCCTTGGCGCTCATCTTCTTCAGCGTCTTCGCCACTGCGTTTACCGCCTTCTCACGATCGAGTCGGTCGAGAAGCGGTTCGTACTGGGTTTCGAGAAACACCAGGCAGGCGGCATCTTCGAGCACCTGGGTGTCCGGGTCGGTGCCAAGATCGCGACGAAGCAGCAGTGTCGTGGTTCGGTCGGCGACATCGTCGTCGTAGCCAACGTCGCGAACGATGGTTGCCGCCGCGTCGGCTTGGTGTTTCTTGTTGTCGAGCCGCCACTTGAGATAGCCCGATCGGCCCTCGGGGTAGTCGGCCCGCAGCAGCTCCCACCGCTTGAGATGGTGCGCCCGGGTTGCGATGCGAAGGGCGTCGCTGGCGTCGGGGGCCAGAACCGTGGTCCAGTGCGTGGCTTTGACCCCCTGCACGTGGGCGAGAGGGCCGTCGGGATGCTCGTTGGGGTCCTCAAGGTTGGCGGCGTCAATCGCCTCGAAGGCCGCCGCCAAACGGTTGGTCATGTAGCGCACTCCGACACGCCGACCTCGGCGCTGAACGGGCCGGTCTCGTCGAAGTCGATATAGAAGTCGGGGTTGTCTTGTGGTGTGGGGAACTCGTCGAGGTCTTTGAGTCCCTTGGCGATCTCGCGAGCGCCACCAGCCCGGTCCATCCAGGAGCGGAAGGCTTCGCCGGCTTCGCGTTCTTCAACAAAGCGTCGCATGACCCGAACCGTAGCCTCGGCCGCGGTCTTGGCGGGAAGGCGAAGTGCTTTGTCGCCGAAGTGGATCTTCTCTTGACCGACGTAGCCGCCAAGCAGCATCTGATAGCCCGGTGCCGATTGGCCATGAGCTCGGCGCTCTGCGCCGAAGAAGCCGATGTCGGCGATGTGATGTTGCCCGCAGCTGTTCATGCAGCCAGAGATGTTGACCCGAACGCCGCCGATTTCGGCAAGACCTTCGGCCTCGAGGGCTTCACCAATCGACTTGGCGAGGCCGCGTGATTGGGTGACAGCTAGGCCGCAGGTATCGGCGCCTGGGCACGACACGACGTCGCGAATGAGCTCGGCACCTGGTTGAGCCATGCCGAGTTCGCCGAGTCGATCGAACAGTTGGGGAAGTTGGCTTTCGTCGAGATCACGGATGATGAAGTTCTGACGATTCGAGACCCGAACATCGACATCGAAGTCGCGGATGACTTGGGCAATGCCACGGAATTGGTCGGCGGTGATATCGCCCAACTCGCACCAGGCGTAGGCCGAAACGGTTCCCTTCGTGACGCCGCGAACCACGTTGGCTGATTCCCAACGGTCGTAATCGGAACGGGCACGGAGCTTCACCGCAACACCCTGGCCAACGAGCGTGGGCTCGACGCCGGTTGCGAGGCCGGCTGGGGCATCGCCCTTTTCGGCCACGATGTCGGGAATGCCGCCAGGCCAGGTGGCCGAGGCGGGCAACAGCTTGCGGGTCTTGAGCACTCGGCGTTGAGTTTCTTCCCATCCGAGCTCGTCGACAACCCACTTCATGCGGGCGCGAAGCTTGTTGTCGCGACCCCCGGTTTGTTCGAATACCCGAAGGATCGATTCGAGGGTGGGCAGGAGGTCGTCTTTGGTGGTGAAGTCCTCGAGGAGCAGTGCGGCGTGAGGGTTGGCGCCCAGGCCGCCGGCCACGTACACCCGGAAGCCAGCTTCGATGGTGCCGTCGTCTCGGGTGCGGGCGCTGGCCACAACGCCGGCGTCGTTAAACAACGCCTGACCACAGTCGGTTTCGCAGCCAGAGAAGTTGATCTTGAACTTTCGGGGCAGGCGTTGCCCGAGTGGGTTGCGGAGGAAGTGCTCGTTGGCAGCCTCGGCCCAGGCGCTGATGTCGAGGATTTCGAAGGGGCAGGCGCCGGCAAGGTGGCAGCCCTGCACGTTGCGGATGGTGTCGCCGCAGGCTTCACGACTGGTGAGGCCAACCGAGCCGAGGTGTTCGAGTACCTCGGGAATCTGCGGAAGTTGGATGTAGTGCATCTGGATGTTCTGGCGGGTGGTGATGTGTCCCCAGTTGCGCGAGTACTTCTCGGAGACAAAGGCCAGCATGTCGAGTTGGTCGGCGGTGATGGCACCAAACGGCATGCGCACCCGCACCATCTGGTTCTGGCCGCCCTGGCGTTGTCCGTAGATGCCGTTGGTGAGTCGGAACACTCGGAAGACGTCTTCGTCGAGATCGCCGGCCAGGTACTGGTCGAGCATGGTGCGGAACTTGGCGATATCGGCTTTGATAGCCGGGTCGGTGACCACGGGCGAAGCTGATCCCGGACTGCTAGGGGCGCCCGGAGTAACCGTGATTTCCAGGTTTGGGGTGTTCTCGATGATGGTCATAGTCGCTGAATCTCCCTAAATCCGATCATCTTTGTCGGAATTAGGGATCAGCGTAGAGAACGCGCGTTGCTAAATACAACCCAACAGGTCGGGTTTAAGGACAAATGCGTCACAATGTACGGTCAATGTACGGGCTAGGACGCGACTGCTGCCTGCATGAGGGTCCAGAGGTCTTCCAAGTGTTGACGCTCGGTTGCCTCGACGCCTATCGATACCCGCACCATCCAGCCGTCTGGCAGAGTTGATGCGGTGAGGAAGGCTTTGCCCGATGCGTTGATAGCGCGGGCCCAGCCTTGGGTGAACTCGTCGAGTTCGGCGCCTTCGGACATGCCGTCGGGGTAGTAGCGAACACACACCGTTTGTAGATCGACGGGGGCGACTACCTCCCAACCATCAGCCGCTCGAACTTTCTCCTCGAACCACTTGGCGTTGGCCAGGTCGCGCCGAATTCGGGCCTGGATTGCTTCGATACCGTCGAGACGAAGTTGAAACAGCAGCTTGAGCGACCGGAACCGTCGGCCAAGGGGGATTCCCCAGTCGCGATACTGCGTGGCCTCGTCGCCGGTGGGCGATTGCAGGTACGCCGGGTTGGTGGCCATGATGCGCTGGAGCAGGTCGATGTCGCGCATGTACAGCAGCGAGCAATCGAGAATGGTGCCCATCCATTTATGCGGGTTCCACGAGATCGAATCGGAGCGCTCCACACCTTCCCAGAGGTGACGGCATTCGGGCAGGAGCATTGCGGTGCCAGCCATAGCAGCGTCGACATGCACGAACGCTCGATGCTTGGCGGCCGCGTCGACGATGGCGGCTACCGGGTCCATCGCAGTGGTGCCGGTGGTGCCGACTGCGGCAACTACGCAGGCGGGAACCTTGCCGGCCGCGGCATCGGCCTCCATGAGTTTGGCCAACGACTCTGCGTTCATGGCGAAGGTGTCGGGGTCGACATCGACCATCCGGATGTTGTCCCAACCGAATCCGGCAAGCAGTGCTGCTTTCGCCACCGACGAGTGGGCCTGCGGGCTGGTGTACACCATGAGTGGTTGGGACAGACCTTGGAGTCCGCCGGTGTTTTGCGCGAGCTCAGTTGCCCGCTCGCGGGCGACGAGCATGGCTACCAGGCAACCCGTTGATGCGGTGTCGTGAATCGCACCCTGCCAGGCATCGGACAAGCCGGTGAGTTGGCGCATCCAATCGCAGACGACCTCTTCAACCTCGGTCAGCGCCGGACTGCTCTCCCACGAGATGCCGAGCGATGCGATTCCCGACGATGCGATATCGCCGAGTACCGACGAAAGGCTCGCGTTGGAGGGGAACCAGCCAAAGTGCATAGGGCTCTGGACCTGGGTGACTCCGGGGACAACGGAGTTGTCGAGTTCGGCCAGCAGCGCGTCGAACGATACGACGTCGCCGGGAGCCTCGGACTCGAACCGTGACCGGATCTCGCCCGGGACAACCTGGGCTAGGACAGGCTTTTCGTGAACGGTCGCGCGGGAGTCGGCGATCCAGTCGATCAGTTGGTGTCCGGCGACCCGGAATTCCTCTGGAGTCATTCTTCAACCGAAGCAGATTGCGGATTACGAGCCTGCATCCGGTCGGTTGTGAACCGCGGGCCCGACATGACTCGGCCGCCGAAACTTGCCGTCGGCTATGGGAGGGCTGGTTAGGTGGTGGTGGCGCTCTGGTCGCTTCGTTCGATGGCACGAGTGTCGGTTCCGAGGTACGACGAAATCACCAGCGGGTCGCTTCGGACATCCTCGGGTGCGCCCTCGGCAATGACCTCGCCTGACTCCAGGCAGTACACCCGATCGCTGATGCTCATTACCAACGGCATGTCGTGTTCGATGACCACTACGGCAGCCTGAAGTTCTTGCTGAATGCGCCGAATGAGCGGCCCGAACGCCTCGGTCTCCTTCTGGGCAACACCACCGGTTGGCTCATCGAGCAGCAGCACCTGAGCGTCGACGGCAAGGAGTCCGCCGAGTTCGACGATGCGACGAGTACCGGTGGATAGCGCGGCAACGTAGCTCTCGGAGAAGTGGCCGAGACCCAGAAAGTCGATGATGTCATCGGCTTCGCTGCGCTTGCGACGCTCCGAGGCTCGAGCGCTGGGGAACCCAAGAAGCGTGGGCACAAGCTTGGTTGACTCGCGGGCTTCGAGCGCCACCATCAGCGTTTCGCGAACGGTGAGGTCGGGGTAGAGCTTGGCGGCCTGGAAGCCTCGGCCAAGACCCATCTCGTGGCGCTTGTGAGCGGAAAGGTTGTTGACCTCGTTGCCCAATACTTCGATGCTGCCGGTGGACGGCACGAATCCGCTTACCGCGTTGAGCAGCGTCGACTTGCCCGCACCGTTGGTACCGATGAGTCCGACGAGCTCGTTGGGCATTACGTGGAAGGCCACATCGTTGACGGCCCGGTTGCCACCGAACTGCACGCTGACGCCTTCGGTCTTCAGCGCTGGCACGCCAGGGGGAAGATCGATAGCTCCGGTGGTGCGGGTGGGAAGTGCGTGGACCACTCGGCGCTCGGGAAGCTCGGGTTCGCCGCGGCTCCGGTCGGCGGCCGCGAGGATGGCATCGCGAGCGGTGTACACCAATTGCTGGATTCCACCGGGGAAGTACATGAGGAGTATCAGCAGGCCGATGCTGCTGGTGAGTAGCACGATGACGCCGGGTGGGTCGTCCCAGAACGAGGGCAGTCCGACAACCCAAAGGGCGCCAAGTACCGGGCCGGCCACCGAGCCGAGCCCGCCGATGATGGCGATGGTGATGACCTGAATCGACTTGTCGGGGCCAAACACCGAAGCGGGCTGGATGGCCGAGTTGAGGGTGATGAACAGGGCGCCAGCGAAGGCGGCGATTCCGCCCGACAGCGCGAAAGCGATGAGCTTTACCCGGTTCGGATTTACGGTGACGGCCGCAGCCGCCTGTTCGTTTTCGCGAACCGCAATGAGGTTTCGACCAATGCCTGTGCGGCGAATTCTCGATACCAGCGCCGACACGAGGATGAGACACAGCAGGCAGAAGAAGAAGTAGGCCTTGCGAGACTCGCCCAAGTCGATGGGACCGAGGACAGGTTTGGCGACGGGGCGGGTGGTGGTGCTTCCGCCAGTAAACACGTCGCGCAGCAGAATCCAGTTGGCTGCGGCGATGGCGAACGCCAGGGTGGCGACGGCCAGGAACAGGCCTTTCACCCGCAGCGCCGGGATTCCAATGATGATTGCGGCCACCACTCCAACGATGACCGAAAACACCAGCGCGAGGCCCCACGACATGGTGAAGGCGTACTCGATGAACGGCAGCTCGTTGCCCTGCGTGAAGGTCACCATCGTCATGGCGCCCAGGCCGACAAACGCGAACTGGCCGAGCGAAAGCTGTCCGGCCCAGCCGGTAAGGAGCGAGAGGGAAACAACAACGATGGCGGTGACGAGGATGCCGGTCCAGGTGAAGAGCTGCGAGTTGCTGTCGACGATCAACCCGAACAACGCAAAGGCCCCGAACAGCAACCCGAACCCGATGAGGTTGAAGTGCTTTACCCAAAGGACGTCCTTCAGGCGATGGGGTACCGGCCGCAGCTGTGGTGAGAGCGACCAACTGGCGTCTTCGGTACGCGACCGCTTGACAAACAACACCACGATGAGCACGGCGATGAACAGGTAGACATCGACGGCTCGACGGCTGGAGTTGTTGGCAACGATCTGTTCGATGAGGCCAACCGCTAGTCCGCCCACCAGTACCAAGGGCAGCGATTGCATCCGGGCGATAAGGCCAACGGTGACCGCTCGAAGCAACAGACTTGCGCCGAGCGCCGACGTGCCTGCGGCTGCTGCGTTGCTGATTGTGTACGGAGCGAACAAGATTGCCGTGGCGGCGGCGAGGCAACCACCAATGACCCAGACGATCGTGGAGGTGGTTTTTGGGCTGGTTCCATACACCCGAGCGGTATCGCCGTTCGAGGCTGTAGCTCGCACGGCAAGACCAAACCGGGTACGACCCAGGAACCAGGCGAGGGCAAGGATGACGAGGGGGATAACGATGAGCACCACGTATTCGCGGGGCAGGATACGAAGACTCGATGTGGGCTCGAACACCCGACTGAAGGGAAGTGGGATCGGGCCCGGCGACGAAACCGTCGGCAGGTTGAACTTGATGAACGTCAGCAGCTGCGCCACGCCGATGGTGGCGATGAGCAAGACGAGTCGGGGCGCGTGAAAGAGGCGCCGCACCACGATGAGTTCGGTACATAACCCGATGAACCCACCAAGCAACACCGCCAAGACGTACGCCACCCACCAGTTGAGGTTGACGTTGACCAGCAGGTAAAGGAACACGCCGACGCAGAGGGCGCCGGTTTCGGCGTGGGCGAAGTTGAGCACGCCGGTCGACCGGTACACCAGCACGAAGCCAGCGGCGAGCGCGGCGTAGGCGAGGCCGGTGACCAGGCCGACCAGAACGCTCTGTTGCGATATCTCAATGGCCAGGGTGAAGGTGGAAGCGAGCGAGTGAAGCATCAGTGGCCGCCCAGGAAGACCGCTTCGGCCAAGTCGTCGCGTTCGGCGAGCTCAGCGGCGTTGCCTTCGAAGCGAACTACGCCCTTCTCGACAAACACGGCCCGATCGGCCAATGAGAGGGCGATGTTGACCGACTGCTCCACGATGAGCATGGTCATTCCTTCGGCCTTGAGTTCCTCGATGACCTCGAGCAGCTGCTGCACCACAAGTGGCGCCAGACCCAGCGACAGTTCGTCGATGATGAGGATCTCGGGCTTGTGCATGAGCGCCATGGCCAGAGCAAGCATCTGTTGCTGTCCGCCAGACAGGTCGCCGGCGCGTTCGCCGAGTCGTCCATCGAGCGCCGGGAACCGCTGGACGGCTTCGGCCATGCGAGCCTCGGTGTCGTCTTTCTCGAGCTTCGATCCGAGTACCGCTGCTTTGAGGTTGTCGCCGATGGTGAGGTCGGGGAAGATTCCTGCGCCGCCACGGAGCTGCACGATGCCTT
The DNA here is from genome assembly GCA_938023735.1 of uncultured Acidimicrobiales bacterium. GTDB lineage: Bacteria > Actinomycetota > Acidimicrobiia > Acidimicrobiales > SHLQ01 > CALLQB01. The sequence goes on along the minus strand of CALJDK010000109.1, from coordinate 41,429 downwards.
CATGGAATCGGCGTTCAGCATCGGTGTAGGTGATGGTGCGACCGTTGAGTCGAATCACACCTCGGTCGGGCGTGCCGAGACCGCTGATGGCTCGGATGATGGTCGACTTTCCGGCGCCGTTGGTGCCGAGCAGGGCAACGACCTCGCCTTCGTGTACCTCAAAGCCAACGTCGAACAACACCTGCACAAGTCCGTACGAGAAGTCGAGGTTGCGAACCTGAATCACCGGGATGTCGTCGGGGTTCTGGATCATGTTTTCGACTTCATCGCGCTCTTCGATGAGCTCTTCGACCGCTACCGAAATGTCGCTTCGAATGAAGCGCGAGCCGTAGATTATGAGAAGGCCGCCGATGAGCGCCGATGGTGGCGCAACCGTGAGCATGGCCGTGCGGTTGCCGAATGCGTCCGAGAGCTGACCAACGATGAGGCCGCCAAAGAACCCACCCATGAGGAAAATGAAGAGGGGGAGGAAGGCAAACGCTTGGGCTCGAATTCGAAACGGTGATACCGCAGCGATGATTGGCCCGGCGGCAACGAACGCTGCGGCGATGGCTGCCTGGGCGAGAGCGATGAATACGACGAGCGGGCCGATGGGCTTGAGAGGTAGCCCGATCGCGTAGAGCACGCCCGAGAGGATCACGAAGTAGCCGGCCAGGCGCATCATGGCGGGAGGATCTTCACGGAACTTCTTGTCGAGGAGCTTGCCGACGAACGGAAGAATCGGAATCGTGATGATCCAAATCAACGATTCAACGACGCCGCGCCGCAGGGGGCCCATGCTGTACTTGCTCTCGAGGAGCAGGTTGAACTGGAGCGGCACGGCGATAAGCGCAAAGCCGAGAACGCCAACGCCGACGGCCAGGTAGTAGAAGGCACGTACTTTGCCGAGACGGGCGAACGCTTGGCTCACACTGACGGGAAGCTCTTCTTCGGCGTTGTCGTCGTCGTCGTAGTCGTAGAGGATGTCGTCATACCCCGGGTCGGTGGTGCCGAGGATGGCCTTCTGGTCGAAGTGACCACGGCGCGGTTCTTTGAGCCGGAAGGAAGCCAATCCAACGAGCACGGGCGGGACCGCGAGAACAACGAAGACCCAGCGCCATCCTTCGTCGCCGCCAGCGATGGCAGCGACGCCGCCCACGATCAGCGGTCCGAGAAGCTGGCCGAGCGGTCGCCCAATTCCTTCGAGGGCAAAGATCTGACTGCGGGCCTGCACCGGGTAGGCGTCGGTGAGCAGCGAGTTGGACACCGGAATTCGGTACGCCTGCCCTGCGCCGGTGAACGCGTTGGTCATGAACAGCTGGAACGGATTGATCACGAAGGCGGTGAGGAACATGGTGGCTGCCCAGAACATCGACGCGAACGGAATGATGGTGACCCGCTTGATGCGGTCGGCGAGGCCGGCCATGGGCACGGCGCCGGCGACGAGCGCAACACCGCCGAACGAGAGCACCCCGGTGAGTGTGGTGTCGGTGAGGTTGAAGGTGTTCTGGATGTCGGGGGCGATGACGCGGATAGCACGTGGGAGGTCGTCGATGACGTTGAGCAGAAACATGAAGACGAGCATCTTTTTGCCGCCGACGGTCATGGCCTCCTTCACCGACATCGGCTCGTCGCCGACGCCGGGAAGCAGATCGTCGGGAAGGATGGTTCGCTCGTCGCGCTCGGCCTGGGTGGCCTGACGGCGCGCCTCTTCGACCAATACCGTCTGCGCGAGTGAGCCGGCGCTTTGGTCTGGTTCCTCAGCACTCATTGCGTGAGTCTCGTTCCCCTTGGTTGTCCCCCGGCCCGGAGCGTATGCCCACGGGCCGCCATGATCTTGGTGCCAACCACTCCTCTGAATCAAATGTGGCGATCGCGATCTGCGCTGGGGGATCGCGTTGGGCTACCTTGCCGGTTAGGTAATGACATTGGTCACAAATCCTATTTGAGGGGGAAGATTATGAAGCGTTCACTGGTGATGCGTTTTCTGATTGCGCTGACGGCCTTCGCACTGTTCGCCTCAGCCTGTTCGGGCGAGAGCACGTCGACCGACGACGATCAGGTCGAGGCCGATAGCGGTGGAGGAGACAGCGGCGGCGGCGAGGGCACCGATGAGGAGCCGGAAGACGAGCCCGCCACCACCGAGGCGCCGGCTGGCAGCGACGACGATGATCAAGAGGGTGAAGAAGCAATGGCTGATTCCGAGCCGGTCTTCGCCGAAGACCCGCATGGCATCCCACTCTTTGCCGACTTTCAGGCCAGCTTCGATCGCAGTACCGACCCATTCAGCAGCCTCGACGAGTTCTGCCAGGAGCACCCGGCAGCCGAGGGTCGAACCGCAAGTATGGATGGCATTACCGAAGACACCATCGAGGTCGGCCATCTACGAAGCACACTCGAAGAGCTTGCCGCGATCGGCTTTGGTGTCGAGGTCGGCGACGTGGCCGAGCAGTTCGAGTTCTTGGTGAACGCTCTCAACGAGTGCACCATTCGGGGCCGCACGCTCGATCTAAAGACGGCCGAGTCGAGCCCGCTGGCGCCCGACTCGGTGGCAGAACTCACCGGCGCTTGTCTCGAGCTCACCGAAGACAACAACTCGGTCATCGTGATGAACTCCACCGGATTCCAGGGTTCGGCGGTGTTCTGCGTCACCGAGGAGCATGAGACGCCGCTCATTACGACGCAAGGTCTCCCGGCCGAATTTTACGAACGCAGTCAGGGTCGCCTCATCACGGCGTTCCCGTCGCAGATCACCGCATTGCGCGATCTTGTGACGCAGGCCGATGCCGCTGGACTTCTCGAAGGCAAGACCATTGGTCTGGTAACGCCAGATACCCCAGGTATCGCTGAGGAGTTCGCGACGGTGGAAGAGGTGCTGAACGAATTCGGATACGAGGTTGCAGTTTCCGACGTGATTGGATGCGGTGGTGCAACATCGTGCACCGAGGGTCTTCAAGACAGCGTGGCCAACATGAAGGCGGCCGGCGTCGATGCCTTGTTCCCGGGCCTTAACATCTTGTCGCTTCCCGGGTACATCTCCGAGATGGTTACGCAGGGCTTTGCAGTGGGTGATGTGCAGTTCTTCAACTCGTCGATCAACAGCCAGAATGGCGACTTGGTGTCGTCGAAGGTGAAGGCATTTGGTGGCGATGCTGCTGCTGAGATGTACAACGGCGCCTTCTTGAGCGATAGCGCCTATACCGGCCAGAACAACACCGACGGTGCGGTGCTTCCGCCATTCAATGAGCTGTGCCTCAATACCTACAACGAGCAGGGCGGACCCTTGCACGATTACTTCAGCACCGAAGACGGATCGGCTGCCGGAATGGTGGCAACCATCTGTGCGCAGGTTCGCGTGATGGCCCGGGTTCTCTACCATGCCGGTGACAACCCAACACCCGAATCAATTCTTGACGCCATTGCCAACCTTGGACCCGCCGATACCAACGACATGATCCCCGCCATTGTCGATGGTCAGGCCGGAATGTTCCGAGCGGTTCAGGAGACCAACTGGACTTGGCCATGTGGCTTCGGCGAAGACAAAGCCTTCGACGATCAGAACACCTGCATCGTGCCAACCGGAAACTACTCCGCCTCCAGCGGCTAACACGCAAAAACCCCGAACCAGTACCGCCAGCGCGGGGCACAGCCCCCAAATACGGTACTGGTTCGGGGGTTTGGGTCCTTTAGGGCTTTGGTTGTTCCATTGCGGTGACTCTTCGGAGTTCGCGGCGGTGGCCGGGGTAGTCGTTCGTGGCGTAGTGAATCACCGAGCCGTTGTCCCAGATGGCCACCATGTCGTCGGACCATTGGAGGCGGAGTGACCCCTCGGGGCGGACTTGGTGGGCAAAGAGAAACTCGAGCAGCCCGGCGCTCTCTTGTTGGGTCATACCGTCGAACCGGCTGACAAACGCCGCGTTCACGTAGAGGCTGTCGGCGCCGTTGCGCGGATTGTGGCGTATGACGTCGTGGGTTGCCATCGCTTGCGGGTCGTCTTCGCTCATCCCTGGGTAGAGGTGCACCGCTCGCAGGTTCCGCAACCGCTCCTGCATGGTGGGCGAAAGCGTGGCGAATGCGAACTGTTGGTTGGCGAACAGCGTGTCGCCGCCGAGCGGCGGAAGCTCGCGGGCGTACAACACCGATGCCGATGCGGGAGGGTCTTCAAACGTGATGTCGGCATGCCAGTACTCGCCGCCAAAGGTGGCGATGTCGTCGGCCTCTTTGATGACCTCGAGGATGGCCGGGTGCTCGGGAACCGGCTTGAGGTAGGGGTGCAGATAGGGCGTTCCAAACACCTGGCCGATGGCCACATGCTCATCAGGAGTAAGGGTCTGCGCATCGAATGCCAGCACCAGGTATTCGCCGAGGAGCTGTTGCATCGCGGCAACAACATCGTCGGTGAGTTCGGCAAGGTTGGCCCCGGTGACTCGCGCGCCAAGCGTCGGCGCCAAGCGTTCGACCGTCCACCCCAGCGCATCAGCCAAGGTTGCACCGTTGGTCATCCCCAACCGCCGAACTTGTTGGTGGAGCTTCGCTCGACCGGCCCGTCGTCGAACCGGGTGAGCCGACACGAGTTCTGGGCCTCCGCCACTGCGCCGGTAACCAGGTCGGCGGCTAAGCGGCCTGCGGCAGGCGACAGCATCACCCCCGCCCAATGGCCGCAGTTGGTGAACAGGCCTGGAGCTCCGGGTACCTGACCGATGAAGGGTGCATCGTCGCCGGGGTACACCTGGAACCCGCCGGCGTAGGTGATTTCACCGGAATCGGTGCGTCGAGCCGTCTCAGCAAGCTGGGGCGACACGGGTTCAATCTGGTTGATGCACTCGTCGAGAAACGCCGGCGGAACCACCACTCCATCGGCCGGTTCGACGTGGCGATCGTCGACGTTGGCGTGACTGATCCATACGCCGCCCGGTACCGGGCGCCAGTAGGCGCCGTTGGCGATGTTGATAACCAGTGGGGCTGCAGCGTGGTGGGGGTCGTCGTCGGGAATGAACGCCCGATACCGGGGCGTGATCTTGTGGGGGAGGGTGCACCCTTTGGAGGCCAGCATCGCGGGCGCTGCTGGGCCGGTGCACAGCACAACCGCATCGCCTTCGACCGAGCCCCGGTCGGTATCGACCCGCCAGCCCTGGCCAACCTGTTCGACGGCGGTAGCGGTTGTGTCGGTAACGAACGTGGTGTTGGTGGTGGCTCCGGCCCATGCCGAAGTGATGGCAGCAGGGTCGACCCACGACCCGTCGGCATGAAAGATGCCAGCGACCGCCTGGCCGACAAACGGGAAGCGGTCGTGCAGTTCGCCGCCGGTCACCAGCGACGATGACGTGACGCCAAGCTCGGCGTAGGTGTCGATCGATTCACGAAGGCGCTCGATGTGCGCCTCGCTATCGGTGAGGTACAGATACCCCTGGTTGGCCCAACCGAGCTCGGCCGAGTCAACACCCAAATGCTCGCCGATATTCTGGTAGAACTCGAGGCTCTCTTGCGCCAGGTCGATCAGCGTTGGTGTTCCGTACTGGGTACGGATGGTGCCAAGGGCGTTCGGCGTAGTCCACGATCCGAGCGTGCTTCGGCGTTCAATGACGGTAGTGCTCAGCCCCCGCTGGTTGAGCCAGTACGCCGTCGATGACCCGATCACCCCGCCGCCGACGATGATGACGTCGGCGGCGGGAAGTTCGGAGTGCATTGCGGCTTCCGCGTCGCTCTAGCTGGTGCCGTCGAGGATGTCGGTGAGCGGCGTGAGGTCGCCGGTTTCACCGATGGTCATATCGAACACCGACAGACGGAACGAATCGTCGGCGTCGTACTTTCCTGGGCCGAGCGATGCGAACGGCAAGCCAGGCAGTGTGATGTCACCGAAACTTTCGGCGGCAGCGAGGAAGGTCTCCGGGGTGAGGTCGGGGCCTGCAGCCGTCGCAACCTGCGTGAACAGCTGCAGCCAACGGCAGTAGCTCATAATGGGGTTGAACCACTGCTCTTCACCTTCGACGTACTCGCTGGGGAGTTTGTCTTCGACGATTCCCGGGTTGGCCGCAAAGAAGATCTCGCGGCACTGCTGGGTTCCGGCCTCTTCGTAGATCTCATCGTTGGTAAGACCCGTGGAGGTGATGATGCCGTCGATCATTTCAGCCGTGGTGTTCTCGCCCGGGTTGTCGAGAGCGGTGCGCTCGAGGAACCAGGTTTCGATATCGAGTCCGTTTTCGAAAATGCCTCGGGCTGCAGCCTGACCACTACCGATGACCAGGACAGCGTCGGCATTAGCGGCTCGAAGGTTCTCGGCGAGTACCTGCCAGCGAGCGTTCTCGGCAACGATGTCGCCCTGCGGCACGTCGTTGATGGCCGAGAGCACGGGCTCGATGCCCTTGGCCTCGACAACCTCAATGGCTTCCTCGAACACATCTTCGCGTTCGACAGACCCGATGATTGCCACGTTTCGGCCCTGGAGCCGACCGTCGCCATCGAGAATGTCGACGAAGGCTTCGAGTCGGCGGTTGTTGAGCGAGCCGGGCTGAATCCATGGTGCCTTCGACTGCTCGAGCCGTTCGGCGGTCTGGACGCCGTTGACCAACACTGTGTTGTTGGTATCGGTGATGCACACGTTCTCGGTTTCGGCTGGGCCGAGGAAACCACCCACGATGGCGAAGATCTCTTCATCTTTGGTGAGACGGGTGCAAACCTCGGCGGCAACCGTGGTGCCAAGTGGGGTGTAGAACTCATAGATCGGTTCGATCATTCGCCCGTTGATGCCACCGTTTGCGTTGATGTCGTCGATATAGGTCTGCATCACGAGTTGCTGGTCGCCCCAGCCCTGTGGCGAGAGGTTCTTCTCTTGGAGGTCGTCGAAGTCGAGCATGGTGACACCGATGGTGATGGTGTCCTCGGTGACGCCTCGGAACGACGCGGTGAGCTCAACCGTTTCGGCGGGTTCTTCATCGGGTTCGTCGGCCGGTTCCTCGTCGGCCGGTTCGTCGGCGGGCTCCTCGTCGGCCGGCTCAGGTTCGTCATCGGCCGGGGCCTCGGTGTCGGTGCTGGTATCGGGTTCGTCATCGTCGGTGGCGACTTCGCCCCCACCGCAGGCCGATGCGATAAGGGCGAGAAACGCCAATATCGCCAAAAACCTCATACGTGCACCGGCCTTTCGAGCCGGGCGAGATGCGCTTTGCAAGCTCATTGATTGTTCCCCTCCATAGGTGATTCTTTTCCGCCGGGATCATTCCATCACCACACCGTATCTGACGGACCGTCAGATTTTGAATGCACCCCGCCGTAAGCCAATCTGTAGGGCGTATGGGGGAGTGGTGAGCAACGAAGCAAACGGCCCGGGCGACGAGCCCGGTTCAGTCGACCCCGCCCCCTCTTCGGTGGCCGCCTCGCTGACGGCATCGGTACTTGAGGAAGAGGCTCGCCGTCAGGAAGAGCAAGCGGCCCTGGTTGCCGACGTCATCTTGCCCAACGATCTCCTGCCGGGTGTCGGCGACGACCCAATGTCGCTCAAAGAAGCGATTCGGGTGGGCGGGGCCAAGATGGTCCTGTTCATGTTCCTGTTGAACCTGATCGACGACATCCCCCGAGCCACCCGGGTTGTGGCTCCCGATATCCAGAACACGTTTGGTATTTCCGACACCGCACTTACCGGTGTGTTGTCCTTCGGTGGTGTGGCGCTGGTGCTCGGCGCCGTGCCCATGGCGGCCATCGCCGACCGCATCAAGCGGGTGGCGATTATTCCTATCGCGTCGTTGTTTTGGGCCGTCGCGATGTTCCTGAGCGGCATGGTGGCCAACCCGTTCCAGTTGTTCATCACCAATGCGTTTACCGGAGCCGGTCAGGCCTACCGAATTCCGGTGTCCAACTCGCTGCTCACCGACGCCTACCCGGTGCAGGCCCGCAGTCAGATCTTTGCGCTCGAAGGTGTTGGCCGACCGCTCGGTCAGCTCCTAGGCCCACTCATCGTTGGTGGAACCGCCGCCGCAGTCGGCGGCACCGAAGGTTGGCGGTGGGCATTCTTCATTCTTGCGATTCCACCAGTGCTCGTCGGCTTGGCGTCGATAACCCTGAAGGAGCCCAAGCGCGGGCAGTTCGACCAGCAGGCCATTTTTGGCGACGGCGATATCGACTCGATGACCGCAGTCGAACAGGACGAAGTGGCGGTCGAAGATCGCGAGCTACCCATCAACATCAGCCAGGCGTTTGCCCGGCTCACGCAGGTTCGAGCCTTCTACTTCCTTGCGGTTGGTGTTGGTGTGCTCGGTTTTGCCCTCATTGCCGTGCCATTGCAGTTCAACCTGTTGATGGAAAGCCGGTACGCATTTGGGCCGCTCAAGCGGGGCGTGGTCGAGTCGCTGATCTGGGTCGTCTCCATTCCGATCCTTCCCGTCGTCGGCAAACTCTTCGATCGGAAGTTCCGCGAAGACCCGCCAGCCATGATGCGCCTGGCTGGCTATTTCGTCATCTTTGCGGGCGTCATCTACGCCATAGCGCTCCCCATCAAGAACATCGGCACACTCGTGGTGATGATCGCCATCGCCCAAGCAGCTATCTCGGCGGCGTTTGTTGCTGCAGCACCAATCATCGCTGCGGTGTCGCCGTTCCGCATTCGGGCTCTGGCATTCGCCTTCCTTCCAGTCTTCATCTTCCTGATGGGCGGATTCTTCGGCGGTCTTCTGGTGGGTTCGCTGTCGGACTCATACGGAAACCGCACGGCTATGTGGGTTGTGGCTCCACCGGCAGCAGTCATCGGCGGTCTTCTTATCGTGTACGGCTCGCGGTTTATCCGGCGCGACATTTCGCTTGCTGTTGAAGAGATGATCGAAGACCGCGACGAAATCGAACGCATGGCCGAGATGGACCCCGACGATGTGCCGGTCATCCAGGTGCGCAACCTCGACTTCGCGTACGGCCCGGTGCAGGTGCTCTTCGACGTTGAGTTCGAGGTGATGAAGGGCGAGGTGGTTGCGCTTCTCGGTACCAACGGCGCCGGTAAATCCACCATCCTCAACGTGGTCGCCGGACTCGGCACACCCAGCCGGGGCGTGGTGCGCCTCAACGGGCGGGCCTTCACCTATACCTCGGCCGAGCAACGTAACGGTCTTGGCATTCATATGCTCGCGGGCGGCAAGGGCGTCTTCCTGCCCATGAGCATCGACGACAACCTCGAGATGGCCGCCTTCCCGTACCGAAACGACGAAGGCGAAGCCGAGCGCCGTATCGCTCGTGTGCTCGAGCTGTTCCCCGAACTCGCCGACCGCGGCGACGACATCGCCGGCTCGCTCTCGGGTGGTCAGCAGCAGATTCTGGCGTTGGCCATGACCCTGCTGCACGACCCCGAGATCCTTATCATCGACGAGCTGTCACTGGGTCTGGCTCCTGTGATCGTCGAGCGATTGCTGGCCGTTATCGAACAGCTCAAGGCCGAGGGCATGACGATGATTATCGTCGAACAGTCGCTCAACGTGGCTCTGGCCATCGCCGACCGGGCCATCTTCCTCGAGAAGGGTCGGGTCCGCTTTACCGGCCCGGCTGCCGAGCTGGCCGAACGCGACGACCTTGCCCGCGCAGTGTTCCTTGGCGACGAGGGCGGCTGATGCTCAACTTCAGTTTCGAACTCTTCGGCATCGGCGCAACCTCGCAGCTGATCTACAACGGCATCGCCAGCGGCATGGTTTTCGGCTTACTCGGCATGGGCATCGTGCTCATCTACCGCTCGACCCGCGTTATCAACTTTGCGGTGGCCAACATGGGTCTCCCCACCGCGGTGCTAATGGCGCTGCTGGTGCTCAACTGGAACGTTCCGTACTGGTTGGCACTGTTCATCTCATTGCTCTTGGGTACTGCTCTGGCGATGGGCCTCGAACTCATTGTCATTCGCCGACTCTTTGCCGCGCCTCGAGTGATCCTGTTGGTTGCCACCATCGGTATCGCGCAGCTGATGCAGGCGTTAGTGCAGGCGTTGCCCGATATCACCCAGGAAGGTCGACCCCGCTTCCCTGTACCGGTTGGCAGTTCGTGGGACGACGTTGCCGGTTTGCGGATGACGGGGCCCGAACTCACCACCATCGTTGTTGTGCCCATCGTTGCCGGTGTGCTCGGTTGGGTCATGAACCGCACCACCTTCGGCAAGACCGTGCAGGCATCGGCCGCCAACCCCAACCTTGCCCGTACCCAGGGCATTAGCCCGCAGCTTGTCTCTACCGCGGTGTGGAGCATCAGCGGATTCCTGGCCACGCTCTCCATCATCTTGCTGTCGGGCACCAGTGGTGCGCTCACCGGTTTCAATGCCATCGGCCCCAACACCCTCGTTCGCGCCTTGGCCGCGGCGGTGCTGGCCAAGATGGTCTCGTTCCCCCGAGCTCTCATGGCTGGCATCTTCATCGGTGTTGCGCAATCGGTGGTGCAATTCAACTACCTCGATCAAGCGGGCCTGGTCGACTTCCTCATCTTTGTGGCCGTCATGATTGCCGTGTACTTCCAGGGCCGCGAAGAGAACGAAAAGGCCACGTTCTCGTTTGCCCCGAAAGTAAAGCCCATCCCGACGGCACTCCGGGACAAGTGGTGGATCCGTAATCTGTCGGTTCTGGCGATTGCCTTCATTATGTTTCTCGCCGCCCTGGTACCGACCTTCGTGTCGGCCAACTCCAAGCTGCTCACCTACTCGGCCATCCTTGCGTTTGCGATCTGTGCGCTGTCGGTAACCGTCATCACCGGCTGGTCGGGCCAACTCTCGCTCGGTCAGATGGCCCTGGCTGGTCTGGGTGCGTTCGGTGCTGCTGGTCTGCAGCGGGCTGGGGTTCCGTTTGTGCTGTCACTTGTCGGCGGCGCAGGCTTCGGCGCCGCGGCAGCCACGCTGGTCGGGCTTGGCGCACTCCGGGTGAAAGGCCTGTTCCTTGCCGTCAGCACGTTTGCCCTTGGTATCGCCGCGCAGCAATACATCTACCGCCGCGACTTTGTGTCCGATGGCAACCGCTCATCGGTACCGTTTCCCCGAGGCAGCTTTCTTGGCCTCGACCTGGTCAACGACCGCAACTACTACTGGTTCTCGTTGGCATCGCTCATTGTGGTGATGGTGCTCGTCGCTCGAATTCGCAACAGCGGCATCGGTCGCACCACGCTGGCGGTTCGCGATAACCCCGACACGTCGGCTGCCTACACCGTCAACGCTATGCGCACGCGGCTCACCACCTTTGCCTTCTCTGGTGCGCTGGCTGGTCTCGGTGGAGCATTCCTGGCTGGCACGTTGTCGACGGTTCCGTTATCGGGCCTGGCCTTTGTGAGTTTCCAGTCGCTTCGCGTTGTGTCGATGGCGGTCATCGGCGGTCTCGGCACGCTGTTTGGTCCGGTGCTTGGCGCGTTCTGGGTTGAGGGTCTGGCCACGATCTTCTCCGACAACGAACTCATTCCGCTGCTCACCTCAAGCATTGGCCTCCTGTTCCTGCTTCTCTATTTCCCGGGCGGTTTGGTGCAGATTGGCTTTGCGCTTCGCGACGCGCTGTTCGGCTGGCTCGAAGGTCGGCTGCCGGAAACCGAAAACAAGATCAGCAGCACGCCGCCCGCAACCCTTAGCCGTCGCGAGGGCGAGCGCGTCCCGGCAACGCTTAGGGCCGACGACATCTCGGTCACCTTCGGCGGTAACCGGGCGGTCGATTCGGTCAGCGTGAACGTCGATGATGGCGAAATTGTCGGCCTCATCGGAACCAACGGCGCGGGTAAGAGCACGCTCATGAACGCCATCGGCGGCTTTGTGCCGGCGAAGGGCTCTATTGAAATCGGCGGTGCCAACGTCACCAACAAGTCGTCCACCGCACGAGCGAAAGCCGGATTGGGTCGCACGTTCCAGGCAGCAACGCTGTTCCCCGAACTCACCGTGCGCGAAACCGTGCAGGTGGCGCTGGAAGCCCGCGGGCGTACCGGGTTCGTGTCGACGGCGTTGTTTCTGCCGCATGCCATTGCGGCGGAGCGTCGCAAGAAGGCTGAGGCCACGGACCTCATCGACTTCCTCGGTCTTGGTCGCTACGCCGACTCCTACATTTCCGACCTTTCAACCGGAACGCGTCGGATCGTCGAGCTTGCTGGACTGCTGGCGCTTGATGCACGGGTGTTGTGTATGGACGAACCCACGGCGGGTCTGGCCCAGCGCGAAACCGAGGCGTTCGGTCCACTGCTGTTGAACCTGCGCAAAGAACTCGACGCAAGCATTCTCATCATTGAGCACGACATGCCGTTGATCATGTCGATCTCGGATCGTGTGTATTGCCTCGAGTCCGGCCAGGTGATCGCTGAAGGCCAGCCAAACGAGGTCCGTAACAACCCGTTGGTCGTCGCCAGCTACCTCGGCACCGACTCCAGAGCAATCGACCGCTCAGAATCAGCCGCTAGCCAACAGTAAGAACCTGGGAAGAGCGTGGAGGTAGTTATGCGCGGGCGTCGGCCAGTTCTTGCATGCGAACCTCGAGCTGAGGGCACGCGGCGAGCAGCGAGTTGAAATCGCGGCGACTGAAGACGACAACTTCGACGTCGTTGGTGGCCAGCAGCGTTGCGTTGCGGGGCTCGTTGGTGAGCACGGCTGACTCGCCGACAACTGCACCGGCTCCGACGGTGGCGATGGTGTCGCCACCGCGCACAACGTCAGCATCGCCGGAAACGATGAGGAAAACTTCGCGGCCGGTGTTTCCCTCGACGGCAAGTGGGGTGCCTTCGGGGAGGTTGAGCATGGTTCCGAAGCGGTCGATCTGCGTCATCTCGTCGGCGGTGTAGGCGCCTTCGAGGGCAGCGGTGAAAGCCTCAGGAAGTTGGGGGGTGCGGTTCAAAAATCCGAACATTGGATTCTCCTTCGTTACCCTTAGTTTACGAACCCAACGGCTTCGAACTTGAGCTGTGTGACCGCTGCAACCGGTGTCATCTGCCACGCCCGGCGGGCTTGACTGCGGTGATTTCCCTGCGATCGCAGGCGACAAACGGCCGCCTCATCGGCGAAGATGGCGCTATGGCAGAACTGCATATCGATGACCACCACCTCACCGTGAAGCTGTCGGGTTTCGAGAAGTTTGCGGCGCTGCGACGCAAAGAGGTGTCGGTGCCGATCTCGTCGATTACCTCCGTCGAGCGAGTTACCAGTGCTCGCCAACAGATCCGAGGGCTCCGAGCACCGGGTACCGGTATTCCGGGTCTGCTGGCTTTGGGAACATGGCGTCGTAGCGGGGCGACAGACTTCGTGGCAACCACTCGAAGCGATGGCGGCTATGTGATTGAGCTCAAAGGCCAGGACTTCGATCGACTCATCGTGTCGTCGCCGTCGATGCCCAGGCTTGAAGCACTCGGAGACAAGGAGGCATCGAAGTGAGCTCGACGCTTGACCCCGAACTGTTCCTTCCCGACCCTGATCCAGCCGAGGTTCATTACACGATTATCTCGGTCGATGATCATGTTGTTGAGCCTCCGCATTTGTTCTCGGAGTACATGGACCCAACCATCCGCGAGCGCGGGCCGCAGCTCATCGAAACCGATCAGGGCCACGAGGTCTGGAAGTTCGAAGGCGAGATCTACACCCAGGTCGGTATGAACGCAGTCGCTGGCCGTCGTCCCGACTCGGTCAAGCTCGAGCCCTTCCGTTTCGAACACATGCGGCCGGGTTGCTACGACATCGAAGCCCGCATCGCCGACATGGATTTGGGCGGTGTGTGGGCTCAGCTCAACTTCCCCAGCCAGATCACGGGATTTTGTGGGCGGGTGTTCTCGTTCGCCAAAGATACCGAAGCGGGTCTCGACGCCACCCGAGCGTGGAACGACTGGCTCTACAACGAGTGGTACCTCCCGTACCCGGAGCGAATCATCCCGGGCGGCATTACCTATCTCGGCGACTCACAGTTGGCCGCGGAAGAGATCCACCGCAACGCCGCACGTGGTTTTACCTCGGTCACCTTGCCCGAGCGACCGCACGCAATCGATCTGCCAAGCCTGTGGGATCGTGACTTTTGGGACCCAATCATCCAGGCCTGCGCCGATACCGACACGGTGATCTCGCTGCACGTCGGGAGCGCCGGAATGTACCCAACACCCCCGGGCTCGCCGGTCATGCAGATCGGCGCCACAATGTTCGGCCAGCTGTCGTTGGGTGCAGCTACCGAATGGCTGTGGTCGGAGTACCCGGTGAAGTTTCCCAACCTGAAGATTGCGATGTCGGAGGGTGGAATCGGCTGGGTGCCGATGCTGCTCGACCGCCTCGACAACATCATCGACCGGTCGGGCTATGGATTGGGCTGGGACGATCGCCCGTCCGACATCCTCAAGCGCAACTTCTGGTTCTGCACCATCGACGACCCCTCGACCATCGACGCTCGGCACCGAATTGGCGTCGAGAACATCTGTGTCGAGACCGACTACCCGCACGGCGACAGCACCTGGCCAACCAGCCAGCAGGTCATTCGCGACGCGTGGGGCCATATTCCCAACGACGAGCTCCGGATGATGTGCAGCGAGAACGCCGCGAGGCTCTACCGACATCCGCTTCCCGAGATCGTGCTGCCACGTTCATGACGTTTTCACCCAAACCAGACAAGCTCATTCCCGATCTCTCCCCGCAGGAAGAGCTGGTGCTGTTGGCTCGTGCCTTATGGCGCGAGGGGTACGACGATCATCTCGCCGGGCACATCACCATCAACCGAGGCGACGGCACGTTGTGGTGTAACCCATGGCTGTTGCATTGGGAAGAGCTGCGCCCGGAACACGTTATCGTCATCGACCTCGACGGCAACGTCGTTGAAGGCGACTGGCCGGCGCCACTGGGTATTCCCCTTCATCTCGAACTTCACAAAGCTCGACCGGATGTGCAGGTGGCAATGCACAGCCACCCGCTGTACGCCACGGTGTGGGCAAACATCGGTGAGGTGCCGCCAATCATGGATCAGAGCTCGATGCTGGGCGGCGGAGGCGAGCTGCTCTTGGTGGACGAATACGACGGTCCGGTGAACGATTCGAACTCGGCTGCGGCTGCTATCGAGACCATTGGCGATGCCAACCTTTCGCTGCTCGCCGGCCATGGCGTGTTCGTGCTCGGCTCGACCGTACGAGCCGTGCACCAACGAGCCGTCGCCCTCGAACAGCGCTGCCAGCGGGCATGGCACGCCCGGGCGATCACCGACGGCCCGCTGCAATCCAAGCTCCCCGATAGCCTGCTCAGTCGCGTCAGCCAAAGTGACGGCAACGGCTTTATCGGATTCTGGGAAGCCGCAGTGCGAGTCGAGCTCCGAGCCGACCCAACCTTGCTCAGCTGACGACCCCGCAGTCCTCCTTTTGCCGGCGAACGGCTTTGGACGGCTGTCGAACTTTTTGCTTTGATGCCGTATGTCTCAAGACGAGCATCCTGGTCTTACTCGCGAGCAGCTCGATCCTTTCGCCGGGAAGAGTTGCGGCCCTAGTCGTCAATCGCGCGACCCAATCGCTCCGTCGGACATTCGCTCGTGGATCGATGCGATAGGCGACACCAACCCGATCTACGTCGACGACGACGCATCGATGGCAACCGGCCGCTCGTCGGTGATTGCCCCTCCGGCGATGCTTCAGGTCTGGTCGATGGCAGGTCTGGGTGGAACGTCGAAGTCGACGACCCAGGATCCAAGGAAGGAACTCTTCGCGCTGCTCGACGACGCCGGATTCACCTCGGTCGTGGCCACTAATTGCGAGCAGGAGTACCTTGGCGATGCGGTACCCGGCGACTGGATAACGACATCGGAGGTCATCGAATCGGTTTCAGATGTCAAAGACACCGGGCTTGGTCGAGGACACTTCATCACCACGGTCATGTCGTTTACGGCCTCACCGGACCCGCTGGGAGATGGCGAGCTGATTGGTCGACAGCGGTGGCGGCTGTTTCGATTTGCTCCGAAGAACCGAGGATCTGGCGGTCAAGCCGGTGGAGATTCTGACCGGCCGCCGCGTCCACGCCCGGCCATCAATCGTGACAACGCCTTCTTTTTCGAGGGAACTCTTGCTGGCGAACTTCGGATCCAGAAGTGCGACAGCTGCGGCACGCTTCGACACCCACCATCGCCAGCGTGCGGCGCCTGCCAATCGTTCGATTGGAGCACTGTCGCGATGTCGGGCCGCGGCACTATCCATAGCTTCGTGGTGAACCATCACCCACAGGTACCGGCGTTTGATTACCCGCTAGTTGTTGCGCTGGTCGACCTGGAGGAGGGCGTTCGATTCGTGGCCGAAATGCCCGACACCGACCGGGAAGACGTCGCTATTGGTTTGCCGGTGGAAGTGCGGTACCGAAAGCAGGAAGACGACCTTGTCATGCCCCATTTCGTTCTTGCTGAAGGGAGTTCACAGTGACTAGTGAGACCAGTTCGAGTTCACTTCGTCCGCCGCTTCAGGCCAGCGAGGTCGCCATCGACGATGAGCTCCCTCCTCTCGAGATTGCTATCGACCGCACCTTTGTCATCGCGGCCGCTATCGCCACTCGCGATTACCAGGATGTTCACCACGACCATGAAGCCGCGGTGAAGCGGGGTGCGCCCGACATCTTTCTGAACATCCTCACCACCACGGGTTTGGTGAACCGGTTTGTCACCGATTGGGCCGGGCCACACGCTCGCATCAACAAGACTGCAATCCGACTGGGTATGCCTGCTCACCCCGGCGACACCCTCACCTTCACCGGCACGGTCACCGAATCGGCGGATGGCGTAGTGACGGTATCGATCGATGGCACGACGGCACGAGGATCGCATGCCAGCGGCTCGGTAACCCTGAGCCTTAGCGCCGTTGCCGATTCGGGAGATCAACGATGAGCATGCTGTCGGGAAAGACCGCAATCGCCGGTATCGGCGCCACCGAGTTCTCGAAAGACTCCGGTCGAAGCGAGCTACAGCTTGCCGCCGAGTCGGTCCTCGCCGCCCTCAACGACGCCGGACTAACCCCCGCCGATGTCGACGGACTCGTTACCTACACGATGGAGAAGAACCCCGAGACCGAGGTAGCCCGAGCTCTCGGGATGGGCAACATCACCTACTTCGGTCGGGTGAACTTTGGCGGTGGCGCACCTGGCGCGGTGGTGCTGCAGGCGGCCATGGCCGTTGCCACCGGCGTAGCCGATGTTGTGGTCTGCTACCGGGCATTCAACGAACGCTCCGGACGTCGTTTCGGTGCTGGCGTGCAAGATCGCGGCACTGAGCCATCGGCGGAGAATGCCGGCTACGCCTGGTACACCCCGCACGGAATCGTTACCCCGGCGCAGTGGGCGGCCATGACCGCCCGACGCTACATGCACGACTCTGGGGCCACGACCGAAGCGCTCGGGGCCGTGGCCGTGGCCGCTCGACGCCATGCGGCTACCAACCCGAAGGCATGGTTCTACGAACGGCCAATCACGTTGGCTGACCATGCCGAGAGTCGCTGGATTGCCGAGCCGCTACGCCTTCTCGACTGCTGTCAGGAGAGCGATGGTGGTCAGGCTTTGGTGATCGTCTCGGCCGAACGGGCTCGTGACCTTCCGCAAAAGCCCGCAATCATTAAGGCAGCGGCGCAAGGGATCGCGGCACCCACAGCGATGATGACGGCCTACTACGGCGACGACATTGGGCACCTCGAAGAGATGACATTGGTTGCTGATCAGTTGTGGGCCGACGCCCAGCTTTCGCCTGCCGACATCCCGACGGCGATTATCTATGACCACTTCACCCCCTATGTTCTGATGCAGCTTGAGTCGTTTGGCTTCTGCGGACGTGGTGAGGCGAAGGACTTCGTGCGCGATGGCAACGTCGAGCTTGGCGGTCGGTTGCCCATCAATACTCACGGCGGTCAATTGGGCGAGGCGTACATCCACGGAATGAACGGTGTCGCCGAAGGAGTGCGTCAGATCCGGGGCACCGCGGTGAATCAAGTAGCAAACGTTGAGAACACTGTGGTGACCGGCGGCGCCGGTGTGCCGACGAGTGGCCTCATTCTGGGCGCAGACGGCTGACGTCACGCAAGACTTCGGGGTCTAGAGGTCTAGGGGTCTAGCGGCGACCGCTTGTCGGCCCACGGAGTGGCGGCCTCGATCTGCGATGCCAGTGCGATGAGTCGATCTTCGCGTCCGTAGCCGGCAACGAGTTGCACGCCGAGCGGTAGCCCATCGCTGCTACCAAGTGGAAGCGAGATTCCGGGCTGGCCGGTGATGTTGAACGCCGAAGTGAACACGGCGTGAGGAATCGAGCGCATCTGGCCACGCATCGGTTCATCGCTGGTTGGCACCATGTCGCCGAGCGGCGAGGGCAGGCTGGCCGTGGTGGGTGTGAGCAGAATGTCGAAGCCTGTGTCCCACCAGTCGAGCATCGAGCGCCGGAATCGGTGCATGCCGTCGTAGGACGCCGCGACGGCTGGTCCGCTGAGGGAGCGTCCGGCCTGGGCCAAGGCCCAGGTTCCTGGCTCGACGTCCTCGGCGGTGAGTTCGCGTCCGATCCATGCTGCGACGTTGTCGAGCGTGTTCGCCGTTTGCGCCGGAACAAGACCGCTGTACGACGCCTTCACCTCGGGGTCATCCAGCGGGGCAGGGTTGGCCTGCTCGACGTGGTGGCCGAGCGATTCGAGTAGTGCGGCGGTTTGTTCGACGAGCGACGCGCAGTCGGGGTGAACATCGACCCGCACATGGTGGGCCATGAATCCAATACGTAGTGGCCCGGGGTCACGGCCTACCTGCTCGACGTAAGGCTGTCCGGTGGCCGGGGCCACCACCCCGTCGGAGGCAAACGGTATGGCACTGATGTCGAGCAACGCTGCCGTGTCGCGGACGGTATGCGAAACAACATGCTGGCAGGAGATGCCCCACTCGTCGTTGAGCGGTCCGTTCGATGTGCGACCGCGCGATGGCTTGAGCCCCACAAGGCCACAATGCGCTGCCGGAATGCGGATCGATCCACCACCATCGGTGGCGTGACCAACCGGGACGATGCCGGACGCAACCGCCGTCGAAACGGACCGTCCGGCAGCTCGCTGGTCGCTTCTGCGCGAGCTTTTTCGAACCGGGGATGGATGATGGCGTTGATCGTTGGGTTGATCGCCTCGGCCCGACCGATGGCGGCGTCGACCAATTCCAACGGGGTGGCGTCTCCGTTGCGAACCAGTTGAGCGAGTGCACTCGCATCGAGCCGTGTTGTGCTGCTGTCCATCGGGACAGCGTAGGCAGTCGGGCGGATCGTCAGTTGGCCCGAATGTCCCAAAGGTGGTGGATGGGGTCGTGAATCTCGTAGCGAGCAAACGACAAGATGGTGAACAAGGCGCCATCGGAGCGGCGTCCTTGTCGAGTCAGTTGGTCGTCGCTGAGACCTTCGAATCTGACGGCTAAGGCCTCGGCGTCGGCAACGAGTTCTTCGGCGACAACCTCGGGATCGAGCAGGTCGTAGCGCTCTGCCTCTTGAGTCTCGTTCGGGTTCCAGTTGGCGAACTCGGGATTTTCTTCGGTGAGCATGAGTTCGAGCCGGGTGCTGAACAGCCGAAACACATCGCGGACGTGCGCCGCATACTCCAGCGGACTCCAGGTTTCGGGCGACGGCCTTGAAGCAACGTCGGGCCGGGTATGAAGAACCTCGGCAAACCCGGCTGCTATGTCGCGGTTGAGGGTGGCGACTTCAGCAACGGTGAGATCACCGACGTCGGCGCCGCAGTCAGGGCACGGTCGCTCTAGGACCCAAGTCCAGTCTTTGTCGTCGGCCTCTGCCGGGGGCGGTTGCGGTTGGTTCATAGGTCGACTCCAGCGGTGGTGCTGATGTAGTCGGGAAGTTCGGCATCGGTAGTGCCGGTGTTGGTTGTTCCGGTCGGCTCTACGAGCAGCGGACTTTCGATTTTCTCGGACATGACTCAAGCCAACCATGACCAATCAAGGGTGACGAGTGGTAGAAATGCATAATGTCGAAAGAATCCTGCCAACCGCATCGTGTCGGCGTTTTGGTTGTCGCCGACACCAACCCGTTTGAAATGGGCGTTGCTACGGAGGTCTTTGGCCTTGATCGCCCGGAGCTTCCGGGACGGCCCTACCACCTCGAGGTCTGCGGGCCGGGCCCGGTTCAGATGCGTCAGGGTTTCTTCACCCTTACCCCGACCTCGCCCACCGCAGCGTTGGCCGATATGGACACCGTGATCGTGCCGGGCCATCCCAATCCCGCCAACGGCGCAGACCCTGAGGTTCTCGACGTGTTGCGCGAAGCCCACCGAAATGGGGCTCGGATGGTTACCTTCTGCAGCGGTTCGCTTCTCCTTGCTGAAACCGGTCTGCTCGACGGGCGTCGAGCAGCCACCCACTGGCGATACGCCGCCGAACTCCGCACCCGATTTCCGAAGGTCGAGGTCGAGGGTGAGGTGTTGTACGTATCGGATGGACCGTTCTTTTCTGCAGCCGGCAGCGCAGCGGCTCTCGATCTTGCGCTGCATCTGGTGCGACTCGACCATGGCGAGGAAGCGGTAAATATCGTGGCCCGGCGGCTGGTGTTTCCGGCCCATCGTCCGGGTGACCAGCGGCAATTCGTCGACCCACCAAAGCCCACACAAAGCGCTCCCACCATCGACGCGCTGCAACAGGTTGTTCAGGAGCGACTCCACGAGGCCCTGCCTATCCCTGAACTCGCGGCAGCATGTGGAATGAGCGTGACGTCGTTTCACCGGTGGTTCAAAGATGCCGTCGGTTCAACCCCGCAGCAGTGGATCATTTCTCTGCGCGTTGCTCGGGCACGACAGCTCCTCGAAACGACCAATGCCACTATCGAACACGTCGCCAGCCACGCAGGTTTTGGCACGGCAACCAATATGCGGCAGCACTTCCGAAGGGCCATGGGCACCACCCCAACCGCCTACCGGGCAGCCTTCACCACCGGCACACCACAGGCGATCTAGCCCGCAATCGCTGCAACGGCGTCCTGGCACCACGGTGTTTGCAACGGTTTGGGGAAGGGGAGTTAGTCGTACTTTTCGCCGATTGAGCGGAGCATGGCTACCAACTCGTCGCCTTCCATACCAGTGTTGTGGTCGCCGGGATCCCAGCGGGCGTAGTGGAGCGTGCCGGTGTAGGGGAAGGTACCGCGGCGCTCGTGGAGATCCCACGACACCGGCGATCGTCGATCGATACCGACGTCGATGCCCTGGAACGGTGCGATTCCCACAAACGACCCAAAGCCGGTATCGGTACCGACCTCGGTGCCATCGACCACCAGTCGAACGCCGAACTTCCAGTGGCCGTCGTTGAATGTTTCCAGCCGGATCTCGGTGGTTCCGTCGGGAACCGTGCCGCCCGAAACCGTGCGCATTGCGCCGAAGTCATTCGAGCAGAACACCAGCTCATCGTTTTCGATCCACATCGAGTACCCGCCGCCCTGGTCGCCGTGAGCGATGAGCACACCTTCGTCGCCCGATGCAAAATCAAGGCTGACGGTGGCGGTCCATTCACGCAGCCCTACCAGCACGCCAGCCCGCCAGTGTTCGAGCGAGGGTGTACCCGGGTAGACGGTGAGGGGTTCGCGAAAGACGTTGTCGGACTCTGGCCGCTGGCTCATCATGAGCCATGAGCCCTCGTCGAGCGGCTTCACCTGGTAGCGGTCGGCGGCTTCGTCCCACGCTTGCTGAAGTTCGGCGAGTTTCTCCGGATGTTCGTCGGCAAGATCGTGGGCCTGCGACGGGTCGGCATCAATATCGAACAGCTCCCACTTCTCGTCGCTGAAGTTGGTTTGGGGAAGATGATCGGTAACCGCCTCCCAGCCATCGCGATACAGACTGCGGCTCCCGGCAAGCTCGTAATACTGCTCGTTGTGGCGAGTCGGGGCAGCGGCATCGTCGAGCGTGGCAGCAAAGCTCTGGCCAGCCAGCGGTTTCATAACCCGACCGTTTCGCACGCCAGGGCGCTCGACACCAATGAGTTCGAACAGCGTGGGCATGACATCGGTGATGTGGGTGTACTGGTCGCGGAGTCCGCCAGCGTCGGCGATTCGCTCGGGCCAACGCATGATCATCGGAACCTGATGTCCGCCGGCATGGGTGGCTTTCTTGTACAGCCGCAGCGGCGTGTTGCAGGCCATCGCCCAGCCCCGCGGATAGTGGGGGAGGGTTCGAGGCCCACCGATGAGATCGAGCACGTCGTGGTCGCGTTGCACGTCGTAGACCATGCGGGGAGGCAACACCTCGTAGTACTGCGTGCTGCCCTGCTCTTCCCCCTCGCGGGACGCTCCGTTGTCGCTGGTGAACAAGATGATGGTGTTGTCGAGTTCGCCGAGCTGCTCGATTGCAGCGAGAAGCCGGGCGGTACTTTGATCGACACTGTCGACCATGGCCGCGTAGACCTCCATGTACCGGGCGTACACCTCGCGCTGGGTGTCGCTGAGGTCGTCCCACGCTTCGACGTGTTGGCCTTCCTCGTAGTTGCGGGGCGGCAGGTCGGCCTGCGGAAGGATGCCGAGCTCCTTCTGCTTCGCAAAGCGCGATTCGCGCAGCGCATCCCAGCCTTGGTCGTACCAACCTTTGAATCGAGCGATGTCCTCGGCCTTGGCGTGCAGCGGCGCATGCACAGCCGGATGCGCCATATAGAGGAAGAACGGCTTCGCGGGGTTTGCCGCCTTGGTGTTGCGGATCATCTCGATGGCACGGTCGGTGAGATCGTCGGTGAGGTAGTAGTCGTCGGGGTACTGGTCGATGTTGACCATGCTGTTGCCCTCGATAAGTCGGTCGGGGTGCCACAGGTTCGTGAAACCGTTGAGGATTCCGTAGAACTCATCGAAGCCTCGCTGCACCGGCCACGAGTTCTTGTCGCCCGCAGCGTTCTTGTCCTGCACTCGGCACAGGTGCCACTTGCCCGACATGAAGGTGCTGTAGCCGTTGTCGCGCAGCACCTCGGCCAACGTGGCGCAGTTGCGGGTGAGCTCCATTGCATAGCCGGGGAATCCGGGGTCGGCTTCAGCGACGAACCCCATGCCGGCGTCGTGGGCGTTGAGTCCGGTAAGCAGCGACGCACGGGTGGGCGAACACATGGGATTGACGTGGAAGTTGGTGTAGCGGACACCCTCGGCCGCAAGTTTGTCGATAGTGGGCGTGGGAATTTCGGAGCCATAACAACCCAGATCAGAGAAACCCATATCGTCGGCCATGATGACCACGATGTTCGGAGCGCCAGCGGGAGGAGTCGGGCGCTGGGGCCAGTCGGGGGTCGACCGGGCAACCGTTGTTGCGATCTCGCCATCGAACCCTGTGTAGGGCTCGGTCTCGTCGATGGGGTGCGTTTGGCCAGTGGTGCTCACGGTCGGAACCGTAATCAAGACCTGACAGGTCGTCAGATTTTGTGGGAAAGTCGCGCCTATGAGCATTGAGGGAAGTAGTGGCACTGAGGTTGATCTCCTCAACCCAGATCTTTTTCAGAGCGGCGGGCACCACGAGGTGTTCACCAAGCTCCGTGCCGAGGGTCCACTGCACTGGCATGAGCATCCCGATGGTAAGGGTTTTTGGAGCGTCGTGAGTCACGCCGCCCTTACCGAGATCAATCGCGACACCGATCGGTTCTCCAGTGAGACCGGCGGCATCTCCATCGACAACCATCACGAAGAAGAAGGTGGCGAGGGCGTCGATCAGCGCGGTCTCAACATGCTCTACACCGACCCGCCCAAGCACACCCGGTACCGCCGCTTGGTATCGAAAGGGTTCACGCCTCGCATGATTGGGCTGCTCGAGCAGTACCTCACCCACCGCAGCATCATGATTGTCGACAACGTGATCGAGCGCGGCCGGTGCGACTTCGTCGAAGACCTGGCAGCCGAGCTTCCGCTGCAGGCAATCGCCGAGATCATGGGTGTACCCAACGAGGATCGCAAGCTCCTGTTCGAGTGGACCAACACCATGATCGGTATGGATGACCCCGACTACGACGGCGACCCGCGTGCCGCCGCCATGTCGATGTATGCCTACTCAAACGATCTCGCCAAGAAGCGAGCCATCGACCCGCAAGACGACATCATCACCAAGCTCATCAACGCCGAGATCGATGGCGACCGGCTCGACGAGTTCGAGGTCGACATGTTCATGTTGCTGCTTTCGGTGGCAGGCAACGAGACCACTCGCACCGCAACCAGCCACGGCATGAAGGCGTTGCTCGACCATCCCGAACAGCGCGAACTCCTGCTGAGCGATCTCGATAAGTACATGCCCACGGCCGTCGACGAGATCGTTCGCTGGGCAACCCCGGTGATGCATTTCCGTCGCACCGCCTTGGTCGACACCGAGGTGGCCGGTACCAAGATAAAGGAGGGTGACCGCATCGTCATGTGGCATGTCTCGGCCAACCGCGACGAGACCGTGTGGGACGATCCGTTCACCTTCGACATCACCCGCGAAGACAACCCACACATTGGCTTCGGTGCGGGTGGAGCGCACTACTGTCTTGGTGCAAACCTGGCCCGAACCGAGTTGAAGCTCATCTTCACCGAGATCCTCACCCGCCTTCCCGACCTGGCGATGACCGCCGAGCCCGAGATTCTCCGGTCCAACTTCATCGCCGGCGTGAAGTCGATGCCGGTGAGCTACACCCCCGGCGAGAAAATCAATCCTCCGCCGTACACCAAGAAGCCCGGCGAGATCATCAACCAATAGGCCCAGCGATGGACGACATCTTCGAAGCGCCAGCGATGGCCATCATCCTCAGCGACCTCGATGCCCTTGGGGCGCTGTTGGCCGAGGATGCGAGCTGGGCGACCCGTCAGTCATCGGTTGGACATCCCACATTGCTGCAGATGATCGCGTGTGAGGCCGCCAACATCGAGAACCCCACCGGCTCGGCCCAGTTGCTCTTGGATGCCGGCGCCGACCCCTACGCTCCACTGGTGGCTGCAGCAGGATGCGACTCGCGTTCGGTTCTCGACCTACTCCTCGATTCGGGCGTCGATGTGAACGGACAGGACCTATGGACGCCGCTCGATGAGGCCCTCTACTGGTGCAATCACGACATCGCCGGTGCGCTCAGAGAGCGAGGTGCGGCGGTTCGAGCCCTCAGTACTGCAGCCGGATTGGGTGTAGTGGAAGAGCTGGAGCGGTTCGTCAGCGCTGATGGGACGTTGACGCCCGAAGCCGGTCCGATTGGCTCACCGTTCCCTGACACCGTGCCAGCCGACTTGGCCGATGACAAAGCTGCCATGGTCAACCATGCCTTTGTGATGGCGGTCAACGCCGGCCAACAGTCGGCGGCGCAGTGGCTGCTCGAGCGAGGGGCCGAGGTCAACGCGAAACCTCCCGGCTATCACTGGCTCGGTACCGCGCTCCATGCGGCCTGTTGGCGAGGCGATGCATCGCTGGTGAAATGGTTGATGGCGAACGGCGCCGACCCGACGATTCACGATGGTCTGGCCGACAGTGATGCCGTCGGCTGGGCGAACTTTCACGACCACCCCGAACTCGTTCCTCTGCTTCAGGGCTGAACCAGGCGGGTAACCCGCAGGTCTGGGTGAAATTTCTCTGGGGACGCCGGAGTTTCAGCCTCACCACCTCCATCGAATAACGATGACCAACTGACTGGACCCCTTATGGATCTGAACGTACCTGGCCTTGTCGAGACCGCCGGAACAGGCACCGCCGCCGAAGCCGCCGACCGACTTGCCGCGGCCATCGAAGGCAACGAAAAACTCCGGCTCGTGGCTCGGGTCGACCATGGGGCTGGCGCCGACAGCGTAGGCCTCGAACTGGCACCAACCATCGAGGTCTTCTTCGGCAACCCGGCCCTCGGTACCCCGCTTATGCAACTGGCACCGACGGTGGGAATCGATCTACCCCAGAAGATTCTGATCACCGAGACCGATGCGGGCGTGCAAGTGTTCCATAACGACCCGCAGTATCTGGCCGAGCGGCACGGTATCGACCCTGTCACACCGCAACTCGGCGTCATCGCCGGCGCCCTGCAGAACCTGGCAAACGTTGCCGCCGGAGTTTCGTAGCTCCCCATCGCCGGCCGCTCTGCGCTCGTATGGGAACGGATTGGTTACCGCTGCCCGTCGTCGCCCGACACCTCATCGATGGTGAATCCGCCGATGCGATGATGTGGTCGCGGCCCGGTGGACATCACGACGGCGTACACAACTTCGTTCGGACGAGGGCCGTCGGGAACCACCACTGGCTGCACGTCGTAATGACTGCGCAGATAGCTGGCGTGGATGTATTGGAGCGGGATGTCGACCTGACTTCCGAGGGCGCCAACCTTCTTCGAGCACGGCACGATCGCTTTCGGATGGTCGAGCGCGTTTCGAAGGCTGGCACCAGCGGGTACATGCCATGCCGCGGCGATTTCAAGTTCACCGTCAACGCCAACGATGGCGCCTTTGCCGTAGCCCTGGATCTCGTAGTCGCCATCGGTGGTCGGCGCTGTGAGCGCATCGCGGAGTTCTATCGACCATTCGTTGGCCAAGGGCTGGAGCGCAGTGATCCACTCACCGATGGCATCGGCATCGGGAAACTTTCCGACGAAAGGGTTATCGACAATCGCGGCAATCGACCCGGCCCGATGCGGTCGATCGAGCGCTTTTCCGCCCGCTGAATAAACGCGATTGGTGCTCAACTGCACCCGACGTACCAATGGTTCCATGCTCACCTAAACGAAAGACGGTTCCAGACACCTTATTCGGATTGATAGTTAGCTATTCGGTGATGCCGAAGTTGTGGAGGCTCCAGCCTTTGATGGCGTTGCCGCGAAGGAGCTTGTAGATCTCTTCGTCGGTGAGTCCGGCGTTATGCACGATCTTTTCGGCCACCTCTTTCGTGTGCGGGAAGGTGGTGTCGGCATGTGGGTAGTCGACCTCGAAGCAGATCTGATCCATGCCGATAAGGTCGCGGTTCCGCAGGCCAACCTCGTCGTCGAAGATGCAGCCATAGATATGGCCGGGGATGTAGCTCGACGGACGGTTCTCGAGCTGCACACCAAAGTCGCTGGTGTTGTCGCGCTCTTCCCACAGCTTGTCCATGCGCTCGATGACGTAGGGCATCCATCCGACCTGGCCCTCGGCATACGCGATTCGCAGCTGGGGGAATCGGTCGAACACGCCCGACAGGATGTAGTCGCAGAACGAGCCCATGGCGTTGCTGAACGTGATAGTGGAGCTCACGGCGAACGGTGCGTCGGGTGAAGTCGAAGGCATCTTCGAGCTCGAGCCGATGTGCATGTTGAGGATGGTGTCGGTCTCTTCACAGGCCCGGAAGAACGGATCCCAGTGACGGTCGGCGGCGTGCACCGATGGAAGACCAAGCGGGTGTGGGTTCTCGGAGAACGCAACCGCTCGGCTGCCCTTGTCGGCGCATCGATGTACCTCAGCTGCGGCGAGCACCGGGTCCCAGAGCGGAACGATGGTCATCGGGATCAGTCGACCCTTGCCGTCGCCCTGACACCACTCGTCGATCATCCAGTCGTTGTATGCCTGCACGCACAGGAGGGCGAGCTCTTTGTCTTCGCGTTCAAGAAACGCCTGGCCGCAGAATCGGGGGAGAATGTTGGGGAAGCAGACCGACGCTTCCATATGGTTCTCGTCCATGTCCTTCAGTCGCTCGGACTGAATCCATGCGCCGGGACGGATGTCGTCGAACGTGATGGGCGTGACATCGAGGTGATCGAAGCCGACCGCGGCCGACAGTTTCGGGAAGGGGTAGACCAGGTCGTCGTAGAGCCACCAGTCGCACCACTCGCCGTCGGGTGCGCCCTTTTCGTAGCTGAACACACCGCCTTCGAAGTTGAAGATGGCTCGATCTCGCTCGACTCGCGGTCCCCGGTCTTTGAACTTGGCGGGAAGCCGGTCCTGCCAAAGGTTGGGTGGTTCGACCACGTGATCGTCGACGGAAATGATTCTGGGCAACTCGGTCATAGCTCCGATAGTACGGAGTTTTGACACGAGTTCCCTAATAGAACGTGTTCTAGTTTTTGCTACTTGGTGCGCTTGGCTCTCTTGTTCTTCTTGGCGCCTTTGTCGCAGTACTCGCTCACGTCGTCGCCGCGCTGGCCCTTGCACATGTCAACGTTGTCGCCACCGTTCAGCACATCGTTGCCGGTCCCGCCGAAGAGCTTGTCGTTTCCATCGTGGCCCCAGAGCATGTCGTTACCCTTTTGGCCTTTGAGCTTGTCGTTGCCTGCATCGCCGAAGATCAGGTCGTCGCCCATGCCACCGGAAATCACGTCGTTACCAGAGCCGCCACAGATGACATCGTTGCCACCCATTCCCATAATCTTGTCGTTACCACCGAGTCCGGCGATGACGTCGCGGCCTTTGGTGCCGCGCAGCACGTCGCGGCCTTCGGTACCGACGATGGTTGCGGTGAGTCCGTCGCAGGTGTGGCTATCGGCGCCAGCCTGCGGTGAGGACAACGGTGACACGCTGGCAACGACAGAAAGAACCAGCGCAAGAACAAGCAGGTTTGCGAAACGGGTTAGGGAAGTCATTTCGGAGCTCCAATTGAGGGGGGGGTATCCCCAAGGGTAGGAGCGTGCGTTTTTGGCGTCTATGGGTCAAAAAGCCCAGCTCTGGCGAGCTATGCGGGCATCCAGATATGAAGCGTGCCGTTGGTTGTTCCTGCGGCTAGGGCTGCGCCGTTCGGAAGGTCTTGCACGGCCAGGTTGGTGGTTGCCCGGCCATCGAGTTCGACCTGTCCCACCTGCTCGACGCCATCCTCGCCAGATCGCTGAAGCGAAGCAATGCCATCGCGGCTCTGGGTAAGTGCTACAACCTCGGGCCGGCCATCGCCGGTGGTGTCGGCGAGAATACCCATATCGAGGTTGCGGCTACCGATGGCATGGCTGGTGAACTCCGACGTTTGAGCGACCCGAACCAGTCGGTCGCCATCCAAGCGGAAGAACTCGACCACGCCACCAATATGAGGAATGCGGACATCGACGACTTCAATCTCGCCATTCGGACCGAGTGGAGCTACGCCAAGCTGATTACGCCAACGGTTGCCCTGACCAATGGGCTCCGAGCTGGCGAGAAAGCTGCCGTCGATTCGGTAGGCATCGAGTTGGCCACCTCGACTCGAGTTGCTGGTGGTGACGAGAACCTCGACCTTGCCGTCGCCATCGAGGTCGGCGAGGAGGGGCGAGATTCCTTCGATGACGGTCGGGTCGTCGATTTCGATGCGGGTGCGCTCGTTGGTGCAGCGATTCACAATTTCCACCGCCGACGCCTCGATCTCGTCGCCCAAAACGCCGTGTGCATAACGGTTGGTTGGCCCAACCAGCGCCGCAGCGTGCGGGCCCGAGTGCACGACGCGCGTGTCGACGAGTGGATCGGTGAACAACCCATGATCGTCATACGCACTTTCTACAACGAGGTCACCGTCGTCGTTTGTGCGTAGCTGCGGCGGCTCGCCCGGTGGTGGTGCCTGCGTTGGCACAACAGCACCGTCGGCCGAAACGATCACGGCCGTGTCATCCACCAGCGATACATACCAAGCCCCAGGTTCGGTTGCCGGAAGGATCCATGCCGGTTCGGTACCCAGGGCGATGTCGATTCTCGGACTTTCGAGATCGAGCGTCGCGTCGAACACTCGGTTGCCCGAGGTGTTGATGTCGGTGCGAGCCGTTGGCGCACCGTCGTTGGTCGTGCACGGATCATCGGTGCGGTCTTCCGCGGCCACGGTGTCAGGAGACGTCGAATCGTCCGCTGCTGTTTGCTCGAGGCTTGTTGCCGTTGGAGACGTCGACGCAACGGTCGCTTCAACCGTTGCCTGGTCGACCGAGGAGCACCCGGCCAATGCAACGAAGCCGGTCAGGGCAAGCGTAAGGACTCGACGATTCGGGAAGAGCACGTGTTCAAGGTAGCGACTTGCGGGTCGTTACCTACGTGCAGCTGACTTCTGATTCGGCCACTCAAACATGGGCCGCCACCATAAGAAACGGTGGTCGGGTTCGATCGATCTCCCACGCGGGGTTTTCGGCAACTTGCTCGCTGGTTGGCGACCACTCGACAAGTCGGTCGATCGAATAGCCGGCGTCGATTAGGCCATTCACCCAGCTGGCAACCGTTCGGTGATGTTTCCGCACGCCTTCGACCAGCCAGGTTCTGGTTCGCGGGCCTTCATCGGCGTACCGGTCGACCGGCCAAACCGTGGTGCCATGGTGGTCGATCGCGTCGAGCTTGGTTGGACCGGTCATCAACGGATGCTCGACGTTGAACACGATCGACCCACCGGCTGCTGTGGCTGCCCTGGTGGTGGTGAAGAGTTGATCGAGATCGGCAACATAGTGAAGCGTGAGGCTGCTGAAGACGACGTCGAAGGTTTCTCCTTCGAGGTCAAGATTGTCGAGATCAGTCAGCCGGTATTCCACCGCAGGGTTGTCGGTGGTTGCAATCGCTCGATCGAGCATCTTCTTCGAGGCGTCAAGACCAAGAACCCGCGATGCGCCGTTCTCGGCGGCCCATCGAGTGTGCCATCCAAACCCGCAACCAAGGTCAAGGAACGACCGATTGCTGACGCTTGGAAGTAACGCTTGCAGGTCGGGCCATTCTCCGGCGCCGGCCAAACCCTTTTGCTGACGAGGAAACAACTCGTACAGTTCGAGGAATTCGGGGTCGTCGTAGAGCGGGTCGGACATGATCAAGACAGTAGTGAAGGGAAGTAACTGCCCGACGAGTCTTTTCCTGGCCGCTTATATTGGAGTCGTGTATTCCGCCGATGCATCTGCCACTGTTGTTGCCGTTCACCGCTCTCCCGACTACCAGTTCTCGAAAGACACCACCGACGGCATCACCCTGCTTGCTGGCCTGGGCGTCGAAGGCGATGCGCACCTTGGCGCAACGGTGCAGCATCGGTCGCGGGTTGCGAAGGATCCGAGCCAACCAAACCTCCGGCAAGTGCATCTCGTGATGTCGGAGCTGCTCGATGAAGTGCGGGCCGCCGGCCATGAGATTCGGGAAGGGCAGCTTGGCGAGAACATCACGACCACTGGCGTTGACCTCATTGGGTTACCGGTTGGGTCGGTACTTCGAATCGGTGACGATGCGCTGGTCGCACTCACCGGTCTACGAAACCCCTGCAAGCAGATTCGCGATGTCGGCGATGGCGTGCTGAAGATGATGTTCGTCGATGGCGACGCCTATGGGCGCCCCGGCGAGCAGGTTGGCCGAACCGGTGTCATGGGTGTGGTTCTGGCCGGCGGAACTGTTACGGCCGGCGATGCCATCGACATCCGCTTCCCAGCGGGACCCCACACCCCGATGCAAAGGGTCTGAATCTTCCCGAGTCGGGGATGTTTGGCTAGTAGGCGGCGATGATTGGGCGGAGCTCGTCGGGGGTGGCGCCGTGCATAATGACGCCGTCGCATCCCAGGGCCAGCTGGTTTTTCACCGCGTCGGCGCACTGCTCGGCTGAGCCGGTTGCGCTGGGCTCGAACCACTCATCTGGGATGAGGGTCTTGATGTGCTCGAGCTGCTCCGTGGTGGCCACCGAATCGAACCCGCCGCGAAAGCTCGACACCATTTCGTCGGCGCGGAACGCTTCGAGCACCGCCGGGTCCCACCCGTTCGTGCGAACCAACAGATCGCCGTACCCCTGCAGGTAGGTGGCAAGCCGCCCCACCGACTTCATCAGTCGCTTGTCCTCGGGGATGTGATCGCCGATGGTGGCGAAGCACGACCAGACCTTCACATCGTCGGGGTCACGACCGGCCTGCTCGGCGGCGGACTTCACCGTCTCCACACAGCGCTGC
This sequence comes from uncultured Acidimicrobiales bacterium, assembly GCA_938023735.1. Classification (GTDB taxonomy): domain Bacteria; phylum Actinomycetota; class Acidimicrobiia; order Acidimicrobiales; family SHLQ01; genus CALLQB01. Next base: position 9,784 of record CALJDK010000109.1, on the reverse strand, counting down.
GTGGTTTCGTCGGCGAAGTAGGTGTGCAACACAACTTCGTCGAAGGTACGACCACACATCTTCAGTGTGTTCTCGCCGAACGCCACCATACCGAGCTTGAGGTACTCGTCGAGATCGGAGTCGAGATGCAGCACCGGGAATGTTCCGGCCGGCCCGTCGTGGCCAAAGATCACTTCGCCGCGAAACAGTCGACGCAGAAGCTGGGCGGCATCTTCCATCTGGGCTGTGGTTATGTGCGGCATTCCAAAGGCATCCTGCAGGCGGGTGATACCGCGTCCAAGCCCCAGCACGAAGCGTCCGCCCGACAAGCTCTGCATGGTGCGGGCGTAGCCGGCGGTGACCATGAGGTGGCGGGTGTTGTGATTGGTAGCGGCCGTTTCGATAGTGATGCTGTCGGTGACCGCGGCAGCGGCTCCGCAGAGGGTGGCCGCTTCCTTCTTGTTGTAGCGCTCGGAGATGAAGCACGTGCCGAGCCCGAGAGCCTCGCCGTCGCGCACTTCGTCGAGGAGTTCGCGCGACGAGTCGGCGTGACCTGCCAGGCCGTAGAAACCGAGTTCTGGGTACTTCTGCGCCATGATCTGCTACTTCCCGGCGTTCTCGGCGCCCGGAGGGTTGGTATCGATTTTGAGGATCTTGGCGGCGTTTCCATAAAGGAACTTGGGCCAGACCTCGTCTTTCAGCGGAACGTTCTGCATATCGCTCATGATGCGCTCGATCGACAACCCCATCGGGAAGTAGCCGGCGTACAGGACCTTGTCGGATCCTCGAGTGTTGGCGTAATCGATGATGGCTTTGGGGTAGTGCTTGGGGGCGAATGCCGAGGTCGAGTAGTACAGGTTTGGCCACTTGAGCATCAGCTTCACGGCGAGGTCCTGCCACGGTTCACAACCATGTCGGGTGACAAAGGTGAGTTCGGGGAAGTCGTACATGACCTGGTCGATTCGGGCGACCTCTTGCGGGGCGAACGGCAAACGCGGCCCGGGGATTCCGGCGCAAACGAAGATCGGAAGATCGAGCTCCACGCACTTGGCGTAGATGGGGTAGAAGCGACGATCGTCGATGGGGACCTGCGGGTTGCAGCCGGAGGGGAAGGCCGACACGGCTCGCAGCGGCGTGTTCTCATAAAGATTCTCGATGGTGCGGATGGCGCCCATGATGTCGTTGGGGTCGACCTCACAGGAGGTGACGAACCGATCGGGATGGCGATCGACGGCCTCGTTGTACAGGTCGCCGCCCTGACCGATGAGCCCAACCTGGATGTTGTGGCGATCCATCTCGCCGATGGTGACGTCGACTGCATCGTCGTCGGTGCCGTACAGCTCTTTCGGTACATTCTTGAACATGTACTCGGCCGGAAACTCCATCTCATCAGAGCCGGCATCTTTGGTTTGTTTGCGGATGAAGTCGTAGACCGCGTAGTCCTTTTTGGGGAACCCGATCATGGTGTCGATGATCGGTTGTCCTTCGGGAATACCCATGCCTGTGTCCTTGTCTCTCTGAACTTCTCTGACTCTTGTGACTTGTGTGCTTGATAGTGCGCTTCGTTCGTCCGCGTTGGGGCGTGGACGATCGTAGGTCGTCAGTGTGGTTGCGCAGAAATGGCGACAGGAAACGGCCTGGGTTACCAGTCGGCTAGGGCTTGTGCGAGGGCCTCGCGATAACGCTTGACGTTGCCGAGCTTGATGGCGTCGTAGCCGCGAATCTGGTCGGCCAGGTCGGCAATAGCGACGGCTTGGTCGTACCTGGCCGCATTATTGCCGGTGCCGCTGCCGGTGCCGAGTTTGCCGAGAAGGGTATCGATGAGACGGCCGTAGTCGTCGATGAGTTGCCGTTCGATACGACGCTCTTCGGTTTGGCCAAACGGGTCGACCCGGGTGCCACGGAGACGCTTGGTCTTCACGAGGCCCAGAAACATCTTGCGGCCTGCCGACTCAGGTACAGCGATCTTCTTGTCGTAGCCGACCACCTTCATCGACGGTGGCTGAAGCCGGTAGCTGACCTTGGCGGTCGGGCCGAAGCGTTCCCGCGCCTGATCGGCAATGTCGCTGTTCAGAGCGAGGCGTGCAACCTCGTACTCATCCTTATACGCCATCAGTTTGAACAGGTGCCGCGCAACGGTTTCGCTGAGGTCGCTGCGGTCGGCGCCAATCCGTAGCTCGGCCGCCCGCACTTTCTTCACCTGATCGGCGTACTTCTGTGCATACTTGGCGTCTTGGTACGCGATGAGTTCGGGAATCCGCCATGCCAGGATGTCGGCCAGGTTGGGGCTGGTCTCGATGCTGGCTGCGATAGCCGCCGCTTTGCCAGTGAGCTTTGGCGGGGTCTCCGTCGGCGCGGCTTGGTCTTCAAGCGCAGTGAGTAGCGACTGGTCGGTTGCGAGGCGGCGTCCAAGCCGGAACGCGTCACGGTTCGCGTCGACCGCCACACCGTTGAGTTCGATTGCCTTCTCGATACTGGCGCCACGTACCGGTACCAGACCCTTCTGATATGCCACGCCCAACAAAAGAGCATTGGCCAGAGGTTGCGAGGCAAAGATGCGTTGGGCGATGCCACCAGCGTCGAACCACAGGTTGTCGGCGGCTCGGGTTACCGGGTCGAGCGCCTGCCGGAACCGGGTGAGCTCGGGGAACTCTTCGGCACCTCGGCCCGAAACCATGGCGCCCGTTGGAATGAGGGCCGACGACACCACGGCCACGGTGCGGTCCGATGTGGCCCGGTTAAGGATGTTTGGCGAGATGCCGCTGACCAGGTCGAACAGCAGCAGCGCGTCGGCCTCGCCATCGCCGATGTAGTTACTGGAGTCGGGGGCGCTCTGTTCTCCCGGGCCAAAGATTCGAAGGTTCGACACCACGGTGCCGCCCTTCTGGGCCAAGCCGGTTTGGTCAAGGCTGTTGGTTGCCCGGCCGTCGAGCATCGCGGCGGTTGAAACGACCTGGCTCATGGTGACCACGCCGGTACCACCGATGCCGACAAAAACCAGGCTGCCCTGTTGGGGCACGACCGGTTCAGGCGGAAGTTGCCCTTCGGGAACCTTGGCCACGTTCTTGGGTGGTCGGTAGGTGGGGCCGACCTCGACGGAGACGAAGGCTGGGCAGTTGCCCTCGAGGCAGGTGAGGTCGAAGTTGCACGACTCCTGATGGATCTCGGTCTTGCGACCAAACGGTGTCATCACCGGATGCACGCTGGCGCAATTCGATACCTCGCCGCAGTGACCGCAGCCCTCGCAGATGGCCTTGTCGATCATCACTCGGGTGGTCGGCGTGACCTTGGTGCCGCGCTTCCTACCCCGGCGCAGCTCGGCCGCGCACTCCTGGTCGTAGATAAGAACGGTTGTGCCTGCGACGTCGCGGAGTTCGCGCTGAACCTCGTCGAGGTTGTCGCGGGGCTCGACGCGAGTGTTGGCGGCCCACTCGGCGTCGTCGGGATACCGGTGGGGCTCGGCTGCAACCACAACCGATTGAGTCACGCCTTCGGCTTCGAGCCAGCGAGTGATCTGCGGCACCGGCATCTCACCCGCTGCTTCCTGACCTCCGGTCATGGCCACGGTGGCGTTGAACAGCAGCTTGTAGGTCACGTTGGTTCCGGCGGATATGGCCTGGCGAATCGCCAGCGAACCTGAGTGAGCGAAGGTTCCATCGCCGAGGTTCTGGAACCGGTGGTGATCGTCGATGAACGGCTCCATTCCAACCCACTGCGCTCCCTCGCCGCCCATCTGGGTAAGGCCAACGGTGTCGCGATCCATCCACATCGTCATCGAGTGACAGCCAATGCCGCCACCAACCTTGGAGCCCTCGGGAACCACGGTCGACCGGTTGTGCGGACAGCCCGAGCAGAAGTGCGGAATGCGGTTTGGGAGGGGCTCGTCGGTACCGCCGGTTTCGGTGGGAGACACCGTCACCGGAATCCGGCTCCGTTCGGCGGTGAGTGTTCCTTCCGGAACGATGCGACCCAGACGGCGACGCAACGGCGTCAGGAGGTCGTCGCTTACCAAGGCGCCACTCATCTTCACGAGCGGAAGACCTTCTTCGTCGGTCTTGCCGAGTACACGCGGCGCATCGGAGCGTCCATACAGAATGTCGCGAACCTGGGTCTCGATGAATGCCCGCTTCTCTTCGATGACGAGGAGTTCTTCAACGTCGGTGGCGAATGCCGTGAGGCCGGTTGGCTCGAGCGGCCAGATCATCGCGGGCTTGTAGATGCGAATGCCGAGGTCGGCCAGCATGGCCGACGTGAGGCCGAGGCGACCGAGTGCATCGATGGTCTCGTAATAACAGGTGCCTGCAGCAATGATTCCGAGCTTGGCTGATCCGGTTGCGCCGATGGTTCGGTCGAGCCCCTGCGCAGCCACGAATGCCTTGGCGGCGGCGAGTCGATGGGTGAACAGTTCGGTTTCGAGACGGAGCGATTCGGCACCCACCAGCTCGTCGCCTTGGCTCGGCCGCCACGGCTGACCATCGACCTCGAACGTCGTGGGCAGGATGGTGATTCGGTCGGGGCTGGGGTCGACGGTCATGTAGCCGTCGGCCACGTTGGTCACGAACTTCATCGCCACCCATGCGCCACAGAACCGCGACATCTCGTAGCCGAACCGGCCGAAGTCGAGCACTTCCTGCACGTTTCCCGGAAACAGCGTGGGCATCGCCTGGTCGGCCAAAGCCCACTCCGATGCGGACGGCACGGTCGACGACTTGTTCGACGGATCGTCGCCGGCAATTGCCAGCACGCCACCGTTGGGCGATACACCCGAGGAGTTTGCGTGGCGGAAGGCATCACCGCTTCGGTCGACACCTGGGCCCTTGCCGTACCACATGCCCAACACGCCATCGAACGAAGGGTTTGGTTCAAGGCTTGCGAGCTGGCTTCCCCACACCGCGGTTGCGCCGAGGTCTTCGTTGACGCCGCTGATGAACCGGATGTCGTTGGCTTCGAGGATCTCCTGGTTGCGCTCGTACACCTGATCCATTCCGCCGACGGGTGAACCCCGGTAGCCGCAGATCAGTCCGGCGGTTCGAAGGCCGGCTCGGGCATCGGCACGATGCTGGTCGAGCGGGATACGCACCACTGCCTCGATGCCGCTCATCGCCACCGTTCCCTCGGTGGAGGCAAGACGATCGTGGAGGCTGAACTCGGCAGTACTCATGGAATTTAGTCTCCACCAGTGCTGTCTTCGGCGCCAGCCCTTCCAGTTTCGACCGATACGGTGCTCGAATGGCTGTCATTCTGGGGCTCATCACTGCGGTGTGTTTTGGCGCCGGTGATTTCTTTGGCGGGCTGTCGGCCAAGAAAACCTCCGTGATCTACGTGGTTGGTTTCTCCCATGTCGTCGGGCTTGTCGGCGCGCTCATCGCAGCCCCGTTGCTTGCCGACGCCTTCACCTGGCGCGACTTCGGAATCGGCGCGGTTAGCGGCGCGCTGGGAGCCGTGGGCGTTCTGCTTCTCTACCGAGGGTTGGCGAGGGGGCCGATGGCGGTGGTTGCACCGTTGACCGCAATCATGTCGGCCACCGTGCCAGCTATCTGGGGTGTGGTGGGAGGCGATTCGTTGTCGGCGGTGGCGTGGATCGGTGTTATCGCTGCGTTGATCGCCATCGGTATGGCCTCGATTCCCAATGAACTCAGCGGTACGCCGGTGACGGCGGCAGTCATTGTCGAGTCGTTGCTGGCGGGCGTGGGTTTCGGCTCGATGTTCATCCTGCTCGACATCACCACCGACGCCACCGCCCCGTGGCCCATCGTCGGCGCCCGAACGCTGACCACTGCGGTGCTGATGACCGTCATCTTCACGGTAAGGCGCGCTGGGCTGCCGACCGTCCGCCCCGCATTCGGCCTTATCTTGATGGCTGGACTCTTCGATACCGGGTCGAACATCCTTTTCCTCTTTGCTGCGAACGTCGGCGACCTGTCGGTGGTAGCCGTATTGAGCAGCATGTACCCAGCGTCGACGGTTGTGCTCGCCCGCTTCTGGCTGAACGAACGAATGTCCCGCCTCCAACTCGGCGGCCTCGTAATGGCATTGGTAGCCGTAGCCCTCATCGCCAGCGGCTAATGCACCCACTGACACTGGTGTCTGACACGAGTGTCGCGTTGTGAGCTTGACCGGATTCTGTGGTGGCTCGTAGAACGGGGCCATGGAACTCACAACGATCACGTACGAGGTTCGAGACGGAGTGGCGCACGTGCGCTTTGACCGACCCGAGGCCGCCAACTCGGTGAACCCGACATTCTCAGCCGACCTTCGGCAGGTCCTGCTCGACATCGAGTTCGACGACGACGTCAAAGCCGCCTGTTTCACCGCCGAGGGCAAGATCTTCTGTGGAGGTGGCGATCTCAAGCTCTTCGCCGAACTCGGCCCCGATCTTCCCCAAGTTGCGTCGGACATGCTCATCGACTTCCACGGCGCCATTTACAAAATGAACCGAATCCCCAAGCCTTGTGTTGCAGCGGTGCGTGGCGCCGCGGGGGGAGCAGGCATCTCTCTCATGAGCGCCTTCGACCTTGTTGTGAGCTCCGACTCGGCCAAGTACACCATGGGCTACACGAAGGTCGGCATGACCCCCGACGGAACGTCGAGTTACTTCATCGCCCGTCATATTGGTCTGCGTCGCATGATGGACCTGGCGCTCACCAATCGAGTGTTGTCGGCGTCCGAAGCCGAGTCGTGGGGATTGGTGAATCGCGTCGTGCCCGACGACGAGGTCGACGAGGCGGCGGCCGAACTCGCTCAGAGTTTCGCTGATGGTGCTGCATGGGCGCTGGGTCAGGCCAAGCGTGTCATCTACACCGGCTATGAAACCGGACTCGAAGACGCCGGTGAGCACGAAGGGCAGATGATCACCCAAGCAATGGCGACCCACGACGGCCAAGAAGGAATCCAGGCCTTCGCAAACAAACGAACCCCAGAATTCAAAGGCACCGACGAGCGGATGTAGCGGGAGTTCTTAGGTGGCGAAGTCGGTTGCTTCGTAGGACTTGAGGCGCTCGAACAATTCGGCGAGCTCCGCCTTGCGCCCCCCGTCGTTGGCGAGGTTGCTGAGCTCGTGGGGGTCGGTGTCGATCTCGTACCACTCGTGCTCGTGGTCATCGAACCCTGCATCGACATCCACCGCCTTGGCCGTTTCGGCTACCGAACCGTCGCGGCGAATTCCGCCGCCCATGCCGTAGTAGCGGGCGTACTTCGTTTCGCCGTCGAAGAACCCGCGGAGTGCATACCGGCTGGCGGCCAACCCATCGGACTGCGCAGAGTCTTGTGCAAACAGCACATAGTCGCGCACCGACGCTGAGGTGTCGTCGAACACGGGGGAGAGATCCTGGCCCTTCATGCCCGAGACATCGCCACCGCCAGCAGCCACGATCGTCGCAGCAACATCGACACTCGACGACAACGCCTCGGTGGTAGTGCCGGCGTTCTCGGTTGGAGTGGCCGGCTTGACGATGAGTGGCACTCCCATGACCTCGTCGTAGATACATGGCAGCTTGGCTCGGAGCCCGTGTGACCCAGCGGCGTCGCCATGGTCGCTGGTGTACACGATCATCGTGTCGTCGTAGATCCCCAGCTCGTCGAGCTTGGCGAGCAGCGACGTGAGGCTCTCGTCGAGGCGCTCATGAAGCCAGGCGTAGTAGTCGAGCCCGCGCAGCCAGGTGTCGTGGTCATCGATATCGATGCTGCCCACGAAGTGCTCGTTGTTGCGGACGGTCTGCCAGGCCCGCTGAATGCCCGGCTTGGTGTCGAGATCGTCATGGAAGTTGGCGGGAAGCTCATCGAAGAGTCGGGCATAATCCTCGGGCGGTGCCGTCACGTCGACCTCGCCGCCAAGCACCAGGTTCTGGATGAACGTGAACACCCTCTCGTCGTCAGGGTTCGCCGCCTGGTAGCTCGGGTGGTCGATGGGGAACCACATGATGTCGTGCGGGTTCACCAGCGCAACCGTGAGCATCCACGGTTGGTCGGAGCCAGCGTGATCGTCGAGCCAAGCGGTGGCCTGATCGGCGATGATGGGGTCGAAGTGTCGCCCGGTCCACGCGTTGCCGGTGAAGTGTTTGTCGTTGCCCTGCCAGCTGCTGTAGCCGTAGTTGGGCATAGGGGGATTGTCGCCGTGGGACAGGTGCCACTTGCCCACGTAGGACGACTCGTACCCCACATCATTTAGCAGACTACCGATGGTGGGAATGGCCGGATCGAGCTGCACGTGGCTGGGAAAGCTCACATTGTTCACCACGCCGTGCTGCGCCAAGTACTGGCCGGTGTAAAGGCTCGCCCTCGAGGGCGAGCACGGCGACGCGTGCGTGAAGTGGTTGGAGAACGAAATGCCGTCGGAGCGGAGGCGCTCGTGGGCCGGAAGCGCCACTTTGCCGTCGAGCCAATCGTTGCGACGCTCCTCGTCGGACACGATGAATAAGATGTTGGGCTTCTTCACCGGGCTCATTGCTACCTCTATGTTCTCAGTATTCCTCGGGCTCTCTGTCCTCAGTATCCCTAGGGCTGAATCGGGGTGTCTACTCGGTGCTGTTCAGCATCTTCTCGACTTCGCGCACCACCTGATCGATGGGCATTTTGATGTCGCTGTATGCCCCATTCTTCCGACGGGGGGTCTGCTGACCGCGTACCGATCCATGAGGGAACCCCATCGCTGCGCTCATCTCCTGGTAGCAGTGGGCCAGCGAGAAGTCGTGGTCGTAAGCGGTGAGCTCAAGGATCTGGGTTCCCTTGGGCGAGAAAAGCGTGTTGGTAATCGCTGCTCCGTAGGGGGCCACGATCGAACGCGCTTGTCCGAACACTTCGATCTCTTCATCGAACGTCATCCCGCTGGTGGTGAGGTATTCGAAGTCGAACTCTTTTTCGAGCGCGGCGGCCAGTTTGTCCTCGTCGAACATGCGGCGGGTGACAACATCGCCGCGGCCAACGAACAGCCGGCGGGTTCCCGGAGCAAGATCATCATCGACAAAGAGCGACCGAACCCAACGGATCTGCTCGGGTGATACGCCACCGACATGACGGGTGAGCATCGCAACGTGGCCAACCTTGGCCGTGCAGGGCTCGGTAATCACCATGTCTTCGGTGATTCCGGCGAACTCAAGCGAGCGCTGCTGCCATGACTTGAGCGGCTCACCAACGTAGACCCGTTCGACCTCGATGCCGGCTTCCCGGTAGTAGCGCAACATCGGCAGCACAAGAATGAGCCAGTGGTAGTAGTTGGTTACCCAGGTGTTCGACAGGTACGCGACGCTGGGGAAGGTCTCGATGACCGGGTCGAGCTTTTTGAGCGCAACCGGCAGATGCCCAAACGGAAGATCCTGCTGGTAGAGGACCCGGCGGTCGCCGTCGAGCGCGTGGCAGTTTCGGAAGGTGCATCGGGCGGCGTCGATGCTGAATACGGTCGATTCCTGATCGTAGGGACGTTCAGCCATCGCCGTGCCGAAGTCGACCTCGAGTGGTTTGAACGTGCCGGTCTCGCGCAGCGTGTACGCCGTATCCGCGGTGAGGTCGGCGTTGCCAAGCGGACGAGCAACCGGAAGCGGGAGATTCCGGAGCGGTTGGGTCGCATCGATAAGCGCCTTGCGAACATGTTGCTTGTTAAGCCTGCGCAGATTCGTAACGACCTGCGTGGCTCCATTTCTTCCCGTCATTGCAACTTCCTAACACGGTCGACGTGATGTTCCATCGGCCGGTCGACCCCCAACTCGTAGGTATCACCACGAAGAAAAGGTTGCTAGGTTGCCTCCGGCGCCTGAACGATCGACCAGTTGTTGGCGCATAGTTCTGCCCGATCAAGGAGGATCGAAATGAG
>CALJDK010000108.1 GCA_938023735.1 uncultured Acidimicrobiales bacterium | reverse complement strand
GGGGTAGTTTGTGTTCCGGCGGGATCACCAGGTCCCTTTTGGAGTCAACATGTTTTCCCCCCTTTCCCGAACGTTTCAACGACCGACCCTGTTGGTCGAGCAACGACGGTTTCGCTTTCACATCGCGGCAGCGGTGCTCCTTGGGGCGCTCATCGCAAGTGTGCTTGCCGTCATTCCAACCGCCGAGGTTCCGATTGTCGGCACCTCGCCAGCAGCCGCCGACGATTGCCGCAACGGGCGATCGTTGAACGCATTGCTCGTACCGTCATGCGGGACGCTTCTCGGTTCAAGCGACCGCAACAAAGACAATCTTGCCATGTCGGTGCAGGAGCAAAAGCTCGGCGCACAGTTCGACATGGTGCGAATTTACAAAGTGGGCCCCGACGCCAGGTTCTTCACCGACCACGAACGCCAGCTCGTTAACGAAGGCCGCAAGCTCGTGTACTCGTGGAAGGTGACCACCCAGTTCAGCGACATCAGCCCATGGAACCAGGTTTCCCGCGGCGACCACGACGACAACCTTCGGCGCGTTGCTCGCCAAATTCGCGATAGCGGCGAGACCGTCATCTTTGGCCTGCACCACGAACCCGAAAACGACCAGTTCTTCGGGTCCGACGCCGATTACGCCCGCATGTACCGCCACGCCCACAGCATCATGGAACCAATCGCTGGCGACCGACTGGTGTGGTTCATCAACTACATGGGTACGAGCACTGGTGGATTCAACCGGGTCGAGGCCATGTACCCGGGCGACGACATCATCGACTGGATCTCCTACAACCCGTACAACTGGCTCGGATGTCACGCCAACGCCCCGTGGAGGAGCTTCGAGGTACAAGCCGCCAACTTCTACAACTGGGCGCAACGCACCCACCCCAGCAAGCCGCTGATGATCGGCGAGACCGCCACCAACGAGCGCCCGGGCGATCCCAACGCCAAAGCCCAGTGGATCGATGCAATGGGTGCCTCGCTCGCCAATCGTTTCCCGGCCATCAAGGCCGTGCTGTGGTTTCATCAGAGCGGCCAGACCGGCTTCTGCGAGCGTCGCTGGGATTCGTCGCAACAATCCATCGATGCGTTCCGCCGACTCCGTCGCAGCCCTCACTTCGCTGGCGGCGCGGCTGCTGGCACTTCACAGCCCCAACCCAACCCCCAGCCGGCACCGCAGCCTCAGCCAGCCCCTCAACCGCAACCTCAGCCACAGCCCACTCCTCAACCACAGCCAAGTAGTTTGAACTGTTCGGTCACCGAGGCCGCCGGCGGCGTGTACCTATCGTTCAACCCGGTCCCGGGGGCCATGACCCACATCTACCGGGTCGACACCCCCGGCCAGGCGTCGCGTTATGGCGAAGCCAACCGCTCGGGAGTGTTTGTTCCGGTACCGAACGGCTCGTCGTCGCAGGTTTGGTTGTCGGGCAAGTTTTCCAACAACACCTACACCCCATCGGCCAGCTGCGGTACCGCCCGCTCTCAGGTCGACCAGTTGCAGTGTTGGGTGCGGTCACAATCGGGTGGCATCCACGTCGAATGGCATCCTTTCCCCGGGGCGCAGATGTTCGTCTATCGTCTCACCATTCCGGGTCGAGCCGACTCGTACGGCACGGTTACCGACAACTTCGCCGACCTGAGCACCGCAGAACTCAACGTTCCTCGTGGCACCCGAGTGTCGGTGGCCGTAGGTGCGATCTACCCAAACGGGTCCTACTCGCCAGCCGGAGACTGCGGCACTACCCAAGCGGGCTAGGGCCGCCGCAGCTAGCGGCTGACCACCCGGCTGAAGAGGCCAACGCCTGCGATCATTGCAATCGTGGCCGAGATACTGCCAAGTGACAACAGCGGTACGCCCACCATGGCGTGCCCGAGATTGCAGCCTCCGGCGATGCCGGCTCCAACCCCCATCGTGAAACCCCCGGCCGCCAGCTGTGCGTATCTGGGACCGCTCTCGCCGCGCACCCAGAGTGTTCCGGATCGTTTCGCGGCGAGCAGTGCTCCGGGGATGAGGCTCACGAGTCCGAGCGGAATCCACATCGACCCCACATCTTCGCCAGCAAGCCATCGCGACGTCTGCGAAGGAACCCCCGACGTACCAAACGAGTAATCGAACCCGTGCCAGTCGGCGAGCAGCCAGCCAATGACGAGCACCGCCGTCGTCGCGAGCCCAAGCGGTAACCAACCGAGGAGTTTCGCTCGTGCCGAAAAGGGCTCGGGCGAGCGCCACACGAGAAACCCGACGACGAGTCCGGCAACGGCAACCAGCCCGACGATACCGAAGAGCCCGAACAGTGAGTCGACCGTTGCCACCTCGTCGGCGCCGCCCTCAGAGACGGTGATGGGGTTCTCGTTGAGCGACTCACGCAGGCTACTGAGAGGACCTCGGTAGGTGACGAGATCGCCCACCACCCAGGCAGCAAGTGCCAACACCATGCCCAACATCCCGTGGCCAAGTTTGTAGAACATGCCCGTGATGCAGGTCGATGCGACGACCATGCCAAGCGCAAAGATAAGGCCGCCAAGGATGGTCGCCTTCCACGCAAAGGCAGGGATGAACGGATCGATCAGGTCGATGGCGATCATCAACTGCACGACGGGTGTCGAAATCAGCAAGACCACGAGGTACGCCCGAAACAGCGAGAGTTCGGCCGGCTTCGCGAACGCGCCACGCCACGTGCTGTGAAAACAGAAGTCCCCACGCTCGAACACGTACCCGAGCGCTATTCCCGCCAGCACCGCAAGCCAAATCGTCACAAGAAGAGTCTGCCACCTGTTCTGTCATCAGCGCGACAGTCCAACGACGAAACCCGTTGACGCTCCATCATTTGCGTGAATAGGTTCAGGGCGCTCGCTGATTCAGCTTAAGGCTGTGCTCTGCCAGCTTCTGTCAGCTGGTGTCAGCTTGAGGCTGTGCCGTGGCGGGCCGTAGTGTCCGCCTATGCAAATAGGTATCAATGGCTCCGGACTTCTCGCGTCACCAGATCTCGACGTTCTCAAAGGCGACATCGCAGCGAGCGAGGCCGACGGTTTCGCTTCCTACTGGCTGGCCCAGACCGGACTGGTCGATGCCCTTAGTGTGTTCGCCGCTCATGGCGACACCAATGCCACCACCGAACTCGGAACCGCGGTCATCCCTACATGGACGGTTCACCCGCAGGTACTGGCGGGGCAAGCCCTCACCACCCAGGCCGCAATCGGCGGCCGCCTGGTTCTGGGAATTGGGCTCTCTCATGAGCCGGCCGTGGTCGACCGCTGGAAAATGACCTGGGAACGTCCGGTCCGCCAGATGATGGACTACCTCGACATTCTCCTACCGATCCTCGAAACCGGAAAAGCCCGACACGACGGTTACTTCTGGAGCTATCACGGCGAAGGCCCGCGCCTCACCCAACAAACGCCAAAGGTTATGGTGGCGGCGCTCGGCGAGCAGATGTTGAAGCTCACCGGTGCCCGCACCGACGGAACGATTCTGTGGTGTGTGGGCCCCAAGACCATCCGCGAACACATCGCTCCCGTCATCAACGAAGCAGCCGCGGGAGCCGATCGACCAACCCCATCGATCGTCTGCTCGATCCCGGTATGGGTCACCGACAACCCCGAACCGGCGCGAGACTTCTTGGCCAAGATGCTGTCGATCTATGCCGAGCTTCCCAGCTATCGTCGGATGCTCGATATCGAAGGCCTCCACGGTTTGGGCGACCTGTCGATCGTCGGGTCCGAGCAGGAGGTAGCCGAAGGAATCGCTGCCATCGCCGAATCCGGAGCCACCGACTTCACCGCAGTGCTGATGGGCGGAAACCCCGACGAAATCGCCGCCACTCGCTCCGCCGTCATCGCGGCCCAGGCAGCCCACTAGTACCCGATTCACCGGAGCCACCGTGTCCTCTCACACGACTCTCACGACATCTCTTGCCAAGGAACGTTCAGCGGCCGGATGCCTTCCTCCGGTGCTCGTCGAACCACTCCTCGACAACCCCGATCGCATCCGCGACCTGGCACGCAACAACGGGCCCTTCTACCAACCGGGCAGGTATCTGGTCGATGGTGCTGCGGCCGACGACGCCGGAGCCGGAGCGAGCAAGGCGAAGGTCGAGGTGCCGAAGGGAATTGTGGGGCCGGTGTTTCGGGGCGACTGGTCGACCGAGGGCGTCACCCATCTGGCAGGAACCGAAGATCTGCTCACACTGCCGGGTTTTGTCGACAACGCCAAGGCCATGTGTGGCACCGAGGTAGTTGTGCCCGAGCAGGTGTTTGTAAATCTCACGGCGCCGTCGGGCGGGCAGCCGTTTTCGCATACGGACATTCCGGTGTTTCTGGGAATCGACCGCTCGAATGCACCCGGCTGGCTGCTCATCGCCATGGGTGCGTCCCGGCTGTTCGAAGCCGAACGGATCACCATCATCACTGCGGTCTCGTGGTTCTACCACGGCGAGCGGGGCTTCTTTCGGTACTGGCCAACCGGCCGCGATGCCGACAGCGTGCGACACGAAGCGATGTTCAACACCGCGGTGGTTGGCGACAACGATTTCATGCACCACAAGGTGGAACGCACCGGCGCATCCGGAGCCCGGGCTCCCGAAGGCATGACCATCGACTCGATCCTCGACTTCGACGGAACGCAATGGGTCATCAGCGACGACGGTGTGGAGTTGGTCCGTTACGACGAACCGGAAATTCGGTTGTCGTTGTCATGGAAAGCCCGGGTCTATGGGTCCGAGGCCGAGCGCGTTTCGTGCGAGTCGGCCATCGCCGAGGGACGCGGCGCCAGCATTGAAGAGGTGCTTCGGCGCTTCGATGCGGCGCTCGATGAACCGCTTGCCGCCGACCCGGCAATGGGCCGCGAGGCGCTCACCAGCCCGGAGCTACGCGACCAACTGTTCGCCAAGTTCTTTCCCTATGTTCTCGATTAGTGTTCTGGATTAGTGCGCAGGACTAGCAGCTTCTGCGCGTGTCACACCCCCTCGGCAGGATGGGTGCATGCGAATCGAACTGCTTTCCACCCTCCCTCCAGAACCTCAGAACCAAGACGCCGATGCCGCACCGCTGATGGCGATACCCGATGGCCGCCGGTACCGGGCCCGGTCGGGCGATATCCGCCTCGATCTTCCCGACCATGTTGTCGACCGGCTGCTCGAGCGGGCAAACGTCGCTGGCCAGTCGCTCGAGTGGTACGTCAACACCGAGCTCACCAAGCTCGCCTCGCGACCCAACGCCGATGAACTGCTCGAGCGAATTCGGTGCGCCGCCTAATCCGCGAAGCCCCACGTCACACAATCGTCATAAAGAAACTCGGAACTTCGGGAACCAGCACACCTCTGGCCGTCGTCTCATCCCCAACTACCAACCATCCAACGTGGGGAAATGATGATGAGAGCTACCTTCCGATTGTTCCAACTACTGGCCGTACTGCTGGTGGGCGCCCTGGTGTTTGCCGCCTGCGGACAAAGCAGCGACGCCGCCTCCGATGCCAGAGACGCCGCAACCAGCGACTTCGATGGCGGCGACGACGCCGGCTTCATGGACGACACCGAAGAAGAAGCCATGGAAGACGAAGAAGCCATGGAAGAAGAGACGATGGAGGACTCCGACTCTGGCGGTGTGGCACTGTCCTCTCGAAACGCAGCCGACACCGATGGTGAGACAACGCTCGGAACCGGCGGCTCCGGCAACGGGTCGGCCCCAGGTGCACTTCAGCCGCTCGATATTGGCCGCGACATTATCTTCACGGCCCGCATTTCGGTGCAGGTCGACAGTGTGGGCGATGCCGCCGACGAGGCAATGCGCGAAATCGAGGCCTTGGGTGGCCTGCTGTTTGGCCAGGAAACCTCCACCGAAGGCGTCAACCGCACCGTGCTGACCTTCCGGGTGCGTCCCGGCGACTTCCAAGAGGCCGTATCTCGCCTCGGAGGTATCGGCGAGCTCCGCGACCAGAGCATCTCATCAGAAGATGTCACCGCCCGGGTCACCGATCTTCGCAGCCAGATCATCACCGCCGAGGCCAGCGTCGAACGACTTCGCGAATTCCTCACCGGCGCAACCGGCCTTGAAGAGGTCGCCCGCCTCGAGGCGCAATTGCTCGAACGCGAAACCGTGCTTGAGCGACTTCGTGGCCAGCTTCGTGTGGTGCAGGAACGCGTCGACCTTGCCACCATCACCGTGGTACTCACCCAAACCGTTCCCGGGCCCGACCTGGTTCTCACCCAAACCCTGTACAAGGGCATCGACCAGGGCATTTCTTGCCAAGGTGATCAGTCACTCACCCTCGACGCCCAGGACCAATTCACCGTGTGTTTCCGCATCGATAATGCCGGCGACACCCATCTGACCGACATCACCCTTCTGGAAGAAAACCTCGACATCAGCGGCCTCGATGTGGTGCTCACCGAGGGCAGCCTCAACGGCTCAATTGCCCCGGGCGAACGGGTCGTCGGCTACTTCGAGGCCAACGAGGTCACCAGTAGCGTGAGCATCGAGACTCGAGTCTCGGCCACGGTTATCAACGAGGCGGGCGAAGACCTGGGCGTGGCCCGAGTCGGCGACCGCGGCAATGGATTTGTCGAAGTTCGTGAAACCGACGCCCTGCCCGGCTTCAAAGACTCGCTCGATAGCGGCCTCGATGTTCTGGCCAAACTCATCGGCATCGCCGTAATCCTTGTCGGACTGTTCCTTCCCTTCATGTGGATCCCGATTGCGCTCTGGCTGGTAGTTCGTCTGCTGCGAGGACGGCGTGCGCCTCAGCCAACCCATAACGAGCCGGCTCCCGCAGGCCCATCGGTTGCCGAAGAACATGATGACAAAGAAGCGACCGACGTGAACGCCTAAACAACCTCACCCGGGGAGCATCTGGCCCGCCTCTTCAACCAGCCCCACGCTGGCGGAGGGGCGGGCCGTTCCCGTTTTGGGCCCAGACGTGTCAAACGACCCCAGCGTTGTCGTGTTCGACCTTCACTCGACCATGGGTTTCGTGATCGCCCACGGCAACATAGAAGGGTGGATCACTACGACATCGCCGTCATCGGCGCCGGACCCGCTGGTGCGGCCGCCGCAATCCAGGCCGCACGAGGCGGTGCGAGCGTTGTGGTATTCGACAAAGCTCCCTACGGGCGCGACAAAGTCTGCGGCGATGGCCTCACCCCTCGAGCGGTCGGGGCACTCAACGATCTTCAGATCGATATGGACGGCGCCCACCACATCGACGGCCTGCGGATGATCGCCAACAAGACCCACCGCGAGCTTTTGTGGCCCGGCACCGCCAGGTTCCCCGCCCATGGCGCGGTGTGGCCCCGACGGAAACTTGACGCCCATCTCATCGATGCCGCCACCCAAGCTGGCGCCGAAGTGATCTGGGAAACCGAAGCGCTTCCGATGATCGACGGTCACCGAGTGGTCGGTGTCGAAGCCGGCGGCCGCAAGGTAACCGCCGACCTCACGATTGCCGCGTGTGGCGCACCCGGCGCCGTAGCCCGCATGTTGGGGGCCGAGCGGGTCGAGGACGAGCCCTTTGGTCTGGCTATCCGCACCTACGCTGAATCGCCTCGACATGCCGACAAACACCTCGAAGCGTGTCTCACCCTAAGTGACGAAAACGGAACCCCGGTTCCCGGCTACGGCTGGATGTTTCCGGCTGGCGACGGCACCGTCAACATCGGTGTCGGTGCCCTCTCCACCATGAAGGGCTTCAAGAAACTCAACCTCAATAAGCTTCTCGACTCGTACCGAGATCTGGTGCAGGACTCGTGGGAGCTGGGCCCCAACCTCGAACGTCCTCGGGCATGGCGACTACCGATGAGTTCACAGAAGCGCCACGGTGCCGGCTGGGTCGCCATCGGAGATGCTGCAGGGTTGGTAAATCCCATGAACGGCGAAGGCATCGATTACGGACTCGAATCGGGCATGCTTGCGTCCGATCTCTTTCTCGAGAACCCGGCCACGGCGCCGCAACGCTACGACGTGCTCGTTGGCGAACGCTTCGACAGCTTCCTACGCACGGGCCGCCGATTCTCGTTCCTCATTGGCCATCCGTTCATCCTGAAGAACGGGCTGCGAATGGCGGTGGGCACCGACGCCATCGCCGAGATCACGTTGCAGGTCATGGGAAACCTTGTCGATTCGGAGAGCCCGGGGGCATCGGGCACCGTGCTTCGCCTTACCGACAAGCTTCTCGGAATAGCAGACCCGGTTCTGCGAAAGACCCGCGCCGCCGCCTGAGCTCGGCGAGACGGTCAAGACTGGCCCTCACCGTGCCGATCATTGGTACGTGAGTGATGATGAACCAGACGCAGGTGTAGTTCTCAACGACGAGGACTTTGACGAACTCGACATCGAAGCGGTTGCCGAACGGCTGAGCTGCTCGATCGGCGACGTCATAACCCATGTCAACGAAGGACGCCTTTCGGCCTACCGCCTTGGTGACAAGGTGTGGTTTTTGGCCGAAGAAGTAGCAAAGCTCGCTTAACTCACGGACCCGACCTTCCGCCAATTGGTATATCGGGAGGTCAGCGGGTGCTTTTTCGCGACCTCAGCTCGAACAACTGAGCATGGAACACCCGACCTTGGTTCGCGCCCATTCGGGCCGAGGCTGGGCAAAGTACTCGTTTCCCGGCTGGTCGTCGTAGGGCCGACGCAGCACCTCGAGGAGCTCGACGACCAGCGAGTCATCGCCAGCCTCGGCTTTGTCGATTGCCACCTGGGCCAGGTAATTCCGCAGCACGTACTTGGGATTCACCGCGTTCATGGCCGCTCGCCGATCGGCATCGCTTTGCCCGCTTTTGTTGACTTCTCCCGCGTACGCCTGAAGCCACGCACCGATTCGGTTTCGCACGTCGTCGGTGAGTTGATCGGGCAGGTAATAGGCCAGCGCCAGGGTTTCATCGATAGCGGTGTCGACATCGACCGTGCCGTCAGCTACTGGCACGTCGGCCAGGTTGCGATAGAAGATCGTCATGTCGGTTTCGGTGAGCTGCAGTACCTCGAGCAAGTCATTAACCAAGTTGCCGCGCTCTTCGTCGAGGGCATCGAGCCCAAGTTTGTCGGCCATCATCTGGTTCCACTCGGCCTCGAAATGGTCGGCAAAGGCACCGATGCCGGCCTGGAGCGGGTCGACCTCGCCAACCAGCGGGTACAGCGCGTTGGCGAGCTGCACCAGGTTCCATTGGGCGATCTGGGGTTGATGACCAAAGCGGTAGCGCTTGTGGCTGGCGTCGGTGGTGTTGGGTGTCCAG
Source organism: uncultured Acidimicrobiales bacterium (assembly GCA_938023735.1). Lineage (GTDB taxonomy): Bacteria > Actinomycetota > Acidimicrobiia > Acidimicrobiales > SHLQ01 > CALLQB01. Next base: position 233 of record CALJDK010000108.1, on the reverse strand, counting down.
CCCGGGTCGAAATCTTCGAGCCAGCCGTAGGGGCCGTAGTCGATGGTGAGACCAAGGATCGACATGTTGTCGGTGTTCATCACACCGTGCACGAAACCCACCCGCATCCAGTGCACGATCATCGTTGCGGTTCGGCGGGCGACCTCGGTGAAAAACTCGGCAACCGCTTCGGCTGAACCGGAGTCGGTGTGGGCTGCGGCGATGTCGGGGAACTCGGTGTCGATGGTGAACGC
>CALJDK010000107.1 GCA_938023735.1 uncultured Acidimicrobiales bacterium | reverse complement strand
TTTTGAGGCCTTCGTTGAACCATTGGAGGGAGTTGTCATAGCGGGCGGCTAGATGCACGGCCCGGTAGTGGTTGTTGTTGATTTCCCAGCCGAGCTCGACGAGCTGTTCGAGAACCGGGCGATCAGAAACACCGGATGGGGTTGGAGCGGCTTGGCACATAACAAGGAATCCTCTACATGGGTTCATGAGACCCAGAACAGCCAATGAACGGCCAAGGTCTGGGCGACTTTTCGGGAAGAGGACAACCAAGAACAAGAAAGAGTGCGGAAGTCGAACACCAGCCAGGCCGACAGAACCAACCCGACAACCCCAATCCTACGAAGGCCCTATGACAGTGAAGTCGAGCAGTCGGAGTTAGCTGGCCGTCATCCAGACGACTTCGGGGTCGAACCATCCAAGGGCGCTCGAACGCACGTTGTTGACCCGGTCGGCCACCAGCAGAACCTGCTGACGCTCGAACAACGGGATGACCACGGAGAACTGCAAGATGCGGGTCTCGACCTGTTGGTACAGCTTGATGCGCTCGGCATCGTCGAGAGTCCGGGCGGCTTCTGCGAGCAAGCGGTCGACCTCGGGGTCGGAGAACGACGAGACGTTGTCGGAGCCGTCGGTGGCGAACTGGCTTCCCAGATACGCCTCGGGCGACGACCAACTGCCAACGATCCCAAACTGAAACAGCGCCAGTTCCCCAGCCGCGGCCTTTGAGGCAAACGCAGCCGGACTATGCGAGCGGGCCCGCACGTCGAGGCCAATATGGCGAAGGTCGCCAACAAGAGCCTCGGCCGTTGCCACCGACTGCGGATCGTCGAGATGGTCGACGTGAATCAAAGGCAACGTGTCAGCCCCAAACGTCCCGATGATTTCTCGAGCCTCGTCGGGCTGGTAGGGGCAGTCCTGGCAAACCCCGGGTCGCCACGCCGACGACGACCGCGGGAACAACCCTTCAAGAGGTGCTGCGCCTCGGCCCACGCCCGACGCCACGAAACCGTTGTCGACCGCCAAAACCAGTGCCTGGCGGATCCTTGGGTCGGCAAACGCCTCGTTCCCCAGGTTCATTGCAAAGAAGGCGGTATCGAGGCCCGGCACGAGCCGCTGCTCTCCAGCCATCGACCCGTTCGCTGCCTCATCAGAATCGTCGCTCGAGGGCTCACCAGACGGTGCACCATCGACCGGACCACGAAGTGACGCAATGTCCACCAGGCCCGTGCGGTATGCCTCGACCACAGCTTGATCGTCGTCAAAGAATGACACCTCGATGCCTTCGACATAGCTTTGCTCCGGATCGACCGGCGAGAGAATGATCTTGCCGTTGCTATCGGCGATGACCTTCAACGAACTGCTGGTCACCGGTATCCCATCGGCGTCGCCGCTTCCGGCAGGCACAATGCCAAAGATCGGCGAGGCGAGCAGCCGAGGCAAGTCGGCGAAAGGTTGTGTGAGGGTGATGACCACCGACGAATCCAACACATCGATTGAAGCGACGTCGACAAGCTGGTTTGCGGCCAACGACGCCGTGCCCAGATTCACCACTCGGTCGAGCGAGTACTTCACGTCGTCGGGCGCAATCGCAAAGCCGTTACTGAAACGGGCCTCGGGGTCTAGCTCGAAGGTAAACGACGTTGCGTCGGGGCTCGCCGACCACGACGTCGCAATCGCCGGTTGAAGCAGACCGCCATCGTCGATAGAGGTAAGGCCGTCAAACAACAGATCGGCCACCTGCTGCTCGCCATCGCTGGCCTCATCGATCAACGCCGGATCGTTCCACGTCGTAGCGACAACGCCCACGCGGAGCACGCCGCCTCGGTCTCGCAGTTCAGGGGCAACCGTTACCGGGCTCGATCCGTCGGTATCGTCACTGAAGGCTAGATCGGTGGGCGTGTCGTCGGTGGTACCGGCAAGGTCGCTAACGACCGAGCAGCCAGAACCGAAGACGAGCAGCGCGAAGAGAATCGCGCAAAGGAAACGCACCGATTTCCATCGGCACAATCGCGCTGCATTTCAGCGGCTTTACAGCATCAACGCCAGTGCGGTGGTGGTGAAGGCGAACACGGTGGAGACCAAAATGGTGATCCGATCGAGGTTCTTCTCGATAGCGGTAGAACCAGCAGCAGCCGATACGCCGCCGCTACCGAACATGTCGGAAAGACCGCCGCCCTTACCGCTGTGCAACAGCACCAGCACGATAAGCGCAAACGACACGATGACATGAAGGATGGTGACGAAGATGGTCATAACAAGCCTTAGCTTAGCGAACGAGAAACCCAAATGGGCACCGGACGGACGGTTGTCTCTAGCCGGCGTCGCGGAAGGCGATCACCCGGTGGAAATCGTCGGCATCGAGGCAAGCCCCACCAACCAGCGCACCATCGATATCGGGCTGAGCCATAAGCTCGGGGGCGTTGGCCGGCTTTACCGAACCACCGTACTGAATGCGCACTGAATCGGCGGTTGCATCGTTGTAGAGGTCGCGCACCGTATCTCGAACGGTCTTGCACATCTGCTGAGCATCTTCAGGGCTGGCGGTTTCGCCGGTGCCAATGGCCCAGATCGGTTCGTATGCGATGACCATCTCGGCCACCTGGTCGGCCTTCACACCAGCCAGGCCCGCTTTGACCTGGCCAGACACCTTGGCAACAGCCTCGTCGGCCTCGCGCTCTTCGAGGGTTTCGCCACAGGCAAGGATGGGAGTCATCTCGGCTTTGAGAACCGCTTTGACCTTGTTGTTGATCATCTCGTCGGTCTCGCCGAACAACTGACGCCGCTCGGAGTGGCCAACGATCACAAACTTCACCGAGAGCTTCGAGAGCATGCCAGGCGCAATCTCGCCGGTGAACGCACCCTTTTCTTCCCAATGGCAGTTTTGTGCACCAAGACCAACGGGGATCTTGTCGGCTTCAAGCACGGTCTGCACCGAACGAATATCGGTAAACGGCGGGTGGATGGTGATATCGACCGCCTTGATGTCTTCCTTGGTGAGCTTGTACGAAAGCTGTTGCACCAACTGGATGGCCTCCAGGTGATTGTTATGCATCTTCCAGTTACCAGAAATAATCGGCTTACGATCAGCCACTGAACTCTCCTCGGAGTGCGGCGAGCCCCGGAAGGTCGCCCTTTTCGATCAATTCAAGCGAAGCGCCACCACCGGTAGAAACGTGGTCGATGTCGGCGGCTACGCCGAACTGCTTCGCTGCGGCGGCACTGTCGCCACCGCCTACAACGGTAAAGCCGTGGGTCTGACCAACCGCCTCGGCGACGGTACGGGTACCGGCCTCGAAACGGGGATCTTCGAACACGCCCATGGGTCCGTTCCACAACACGGTGCGAGCATCGAGAATGACATCGCAGAACTCGGCGGCCGAACCGGGGCCAATATCGAGGCCCATCCAGCCTTCGGACATGTCGTTCCCGACGGGGCGAACTTCGCCACCCGCTGAAGGGTCGCCAATCTTTCCACCCGGGCCGAGCGCAAAGTTGTCGGAAGGTAGATAGATGGTGGCGTCGCTGTCGAGCAACCGCTTGGCGGTGTCGATCATGTCCTCTTCGAGCAGCGACGAACCAACGTTGTGACCTTTCGCTGCAAGGAACGTGTACGCCATGCCGCCGCCGATGATGATGGAATCCACCGATTCGAGCAGCGCTTCGATAACCGCAAGCTTGTCGCTGACCTTTGCGCCACCAAGGATGGCCACAAATGGCCGCTTGGCGTTGGTTCGCAAACCGCCGAGCACCTCGACCTCACGGGCCAACAAACGGCCGGCCGCGCTGGGCAAATGCTGAGGCGGTCCAACGATCGACGCGTGAGCCCGGTGCGACGCACCAAACGCATCGTTGACGTAGGCATCAAACCCATTGATGAGTTCGGAAACGAAAGCTGGGTCGTTCGAGGTTTCGCCTGGGTTGAACCGCAGGTTCTCCATCAGCTCGACACCCGGGGCCAGCTCGGCAAGCCGAGCCCGAACGGGATCCATGCTGAACGCAGGGTTGGGCTCGCCCTTTGGGCGACCCAGGTGCGAACAAGTGGTTACCGACGCACCTTGGTCGACCAGCCACTTGATGGTTGGCAACGCCGACTTGATACGGAGGTCGTCGGTGATCACGCCATCTTCGAGCGGAACATTGAAATCAGCGCGCACGAGGACCCGGCGACCATTGAGGTCGCCGAGATCCTCGAGCTGAGGAACGGTTGTCACTCTTACTTCTTCTTCTTGGCAGCGGCCTTCTTGGCGGGAGCCTTCTTCTTGGCCGGAGCCTTCTTCTTTGGCGAAGACTTCTTGGTGCCGACGATCATGGCAAGGTCGACAAGACGGTTCGAGTAACCCATCTCGTTGTCGTACCAACCGAGGATCTTGACCTGCTGACCCATGACCATGGTGAGGCCCGAGTCGAAGGTGCACGATGCGGGCGAACCAACGATGTCCGAGGACACCAACGGCTCGTCGCTGTACTCAAGGACGTTCTTGAGCGCACCGGTCGAAGCGGCCTTCTTGAACGCTTCGTTTACCTGCTCAACCGTCACGTTCTTCTTGCGAACAACAGCGGTGAAGTCGGTGATGGAACCGTCAGGAATTGGAACCCGCATGGCGATGCCGTCGAGCTTGCCGGCCATCTTCTTCAGTACCAGTCCGGTTGCGCGGGCTGCGCCGGTGGAGGTGGGAACAATGTTCACTGCGGCGGCACGTGCCCGACGGAGATCCTTGTGCGGGCCGTCGACGATGGCCTGGTCGCCGGTGTAGGCGTGAGTGGTGGTCATAAGGCCCTGAGTAACGCCAAAGTTGTCGTCAAGAACCTTCACCATGGGCACGAAGCAGTTGGTGGTGCACGATGCGTTGGAGATGACATGGTGCTTGGCGGGGTCATACTCGCCCTCGTTTACGCCAACGACGAACGTTGCGCAATCGGCAGCGGGGGCCGAGACGATGACCTTCGGTGCGCCGGCTTCAAGGTGAGCCGAAGCCGTCTCCTTGGACGTGAAGATACCGGTGGATTCGATGACTACATCGACACCCAGATCGCCCCAGGGCAGATCGGCAGGGTTACGCTCGGACAACACCTTGAGGGTGTCGCCGTCGTAGCGAATTCCGGCGCGGGTTGCCGTGATCTTGTTGGGAAGCTGACCGTGAACCGAGTCGTTCTTGAGCAGGTGTGCCATCGTCTCAAGCGAGCCAAGGTCGTTGACCGCTACGAAGTCGATGTCTGCGCCTTGGGCTTTTGCGGCCCGGAAGAAGTTACGACCAATACGGCCAAAGCCGTTGATGCCGACGCGAACTGTCATGTGAGGTTGCCTCCTGGGCAGGGGGTTTTATTGAGAGGTTGGGGGATTCGTTTTCTGAACGGCTCTAAGGGTACCCGCCCACACCGAGAGGTGGTGCCACTTGCTGTTCGGTGGTGACCGAAAGGTGCTACTTACCAATGTCCCTATGGACAACGGCAGGGTCGAACCCCGTCCCGCGCAGGTGATCGCCGATGGTTTCGGCGATGGCGACCGAACGGTGGTGGCCACCCGTGCACCCAAACGCGATCGTGAGGTACGACTTCCCTTCGGCCACATAGGCGGGAACCAAAAGGTCCAGCAACTGTTGGGTTTGGCTCACGAACGGCTCGGCGATGTCTTGGCCAAGCACGTAGGACCGCACCGCCGGGTCAAGGCCGGTCTTGGGGCGAAGGTCCTCGACCCAGTGCGGGTTGGGCAGGAACCGGCAATCGAGGATGAGATCGGCATCGAGTGGATTGCCGTGTTTGAACCCAAACGACATCACCGTGGTGCGCATACCCGAATCGGGCGAGTCGCCACCGAACAGATCGACAATGCGGTACCGCAGCTGATGCACGTTGAGGTCGCCGGTATCGATCACCAGGTCGGCCAGACCCTTCACCGGTTCAAGGGCTACCCGCTCTTCTTCGATAGCCATTGAAACCCGACCCCCGCTGGAGAACGGGTGACGACGACGGGTGCTTTCGTATCGGCGCACCAACACGTCGGTTGATGCCTCGACGAAGATCACCTGCACGCCCGATGTGGGGTCGGCACGCAACGACTCGATGGCGGGAATCGTTTGTGCCGGTTTGCTGCTTGGGCCCACAACCAACGCCACCCGATCGAAGTTCTTTGAAGGGTCGGCGGCCACCTGAGCCATACGAGGAATGAACTCGGGCGGCATATTGTCGATGACATGCCAGCCGAGGTCTTCGAAGCTGTTGGCCACCTGGGTACGTCCGGCGCCGGACTGGCCGGTGATAACCACAAACTGGGTGGTGGGCTCGCTCATGACGCAAGCCTATCGGCCGACTTCGTGCAGCTGAGGACGAGAAGCCGGGGTATCGCTGCCGCCGCCTGAAACGAATCGTTCTTTGCTAGGAACCCGGCAGGCGGCGCTGGCTCGATCATGCGGTCGATCATCAACCCGGCGTCGGCGAGGGCGTTGATGTACCTGCTCAGCGGGCGGTGAATGAAGCGAATAAACACATCCTTTTGCACCTCTTCCACCGATTCGCTTTCGACAAGGTACGGACCGATTCGCCAGTACTGCTCGGGCGGCTCAACCATGTGGTCGTCGATCCAGCCAGCGGAAGGCGTTTGCAGCAGCGGGTGGTTGAGCATGAACACAAAGCGCCCGCCAGGCTTGAGTACCCGGGCGACTTCGGCGATCGCACGGTCGACTGCGGTGATGTGCTCAAAGACCAAACAGGCAATAGCGGCATCAAACGACTCGTCAGCGACCGGTAGGTCGGCGGCGCCAGCGCGAGCGTACGACGGGCCCTCGGCTCGGCGAACTGCCTCTTCGACTTGGGCCATCGTAGGGTCCATGCCGACAACGCTCGACCCGTCGGCGGCCAGCAGACGCGCGATCTGGCCTTCGCCCGTGCCGATATCGAGCACCCGCTTGGCCCCCGCCAGGAGTTCGCTGGCCAGCGGAAGAATCTGCTCGACGTATTCGGGGTCGGCTCCATCGGTGAACTCGTCCTGCCACCAGTTGGCGTGATCTTCCCATAGCTGGTCGGTCTGAGGGCCGCTCATTTGGCTTGGCCTTCGCTGGTCGGCGAGTGGATCTTCTCGTAGATCGCAATGCCGACCGCGTCGGGCAACCAGGTGAGCGCCACCAGCGATTCCATGCTGGCGGCCTTCACCTTGGTGACACCGCCCATCTCTTTCAGGAGCCGTTTCTTCCTTGTTGGACCCAGGCCCGGCACATCGTCGAGCACCGACTTCTTCATTCGTTTGTTGCGAAGCTGGCGGTGATAGGTGATGGCAAACCGGTGACTCTCGTCGCGGATCCGCTGCAACATATACAGCCCCTCGGATTGGCGAGGCAGGCGAATCGAATCGGCCATGCCCGGCAAAAACACCTCCTCGAACTGCTTGGCCAACGATGCGACCGGGATCTCGCCGCTCAGGCCCAGGTTGTCGAGCACCCGTACGGCAACGCTCAGCTGTCCCTTACCGCCATCGACCAGCAGCAACTGCGGCGGGTATGAAAACTTGCCGTTGCGATCGTCGACCGGTTTCTCACGGTCGGCCAGATAGTTGGTGAAGCGACGGGTGAGCACCTCCTCCATGGCTGCGAAATCGTCGTTGCCATCGACCGTCTTGATCTTGAATCGCCGGTATTCGCTCTTCTTTGGGAGGCCGTCCTCCATCACCACCATCGAGCCGACATAGTCGGTTCCCGAAATATGACTCATGTCGTAGCACTCGATGCGCAGCGGGGCGGCCGGCAAATCAAGTTGCTCCTGCAACTCGTTGAGCGCCTTCGAACGACTGTTGTGATCCGACGCCCGCTTCAGTCGATGCCGAGTGAACTCCTGGTGGGCGTTTCGGGTGACGGTTTCGAGCAGGGCCTTCTTGTCGCCGCGCTGGGGCACCCGAATCGACACGTTCGAGCCACGGGTCTCGCTCAACCACAACTCGTACAACTCGGGGTTGGCCGACTCGAACGGGGCGAGCACCAGTTTTGGAACGCCCAACGGCGGCGGGTCGTAATAGAGGCCTTCAAGAATGGTGTCGAGCAGCTCCGAATCGCTCACATCCTCGACCCGGTCGAGCACGAAACCCTTCCGGCCGACCACTCTCCCCCGCCGAACGAAGAACACCTGCACGGCGGCCTCGAGCTCGTCGGCGTGGATACCTACCACGTCGAAATCATCGTTGGTCTCGGCCACCATCTGCTGCTTTTCGATGGCCTTGCGTACGCTGGTCATGCGGTCGCGGTGACGCGCTGCCAGCTCGAACTCGTGATTCTCGGCGGCGGCAAGCATCTCGGACTCGAGGCGGGCAACCACCTCGGCCGTATCGCCATCGAGGAACGACAACAGTTCCTCGACCATCGTGTCGTACTCCTCGGGCGTCACTGCGCCGATACACGGCCCCGAGCACTTCTCGATATGAAACAGCAGGCACGGCCGACCGCTGCGCTGATGGCGCTGCAACTTGTTGTCGCTACATGTTCGAATGGGGAATGTCCGCAGCAGCAGATCGAGCGTCTCGCGGATGGCGTACGCGTGACCGTAGGGCCCGAAGTAGCGCACACCCTTCTTCCGCTTGCCCCGCATCACCATCGCCCGCGGGAACTCGTCGGACATCGTTACCGCCAAGAACGGATAGCTCTTGTCGTCGACCAGACGGATGTTGAACCGGGGACGATGCGTCTTGATGAGGCTGTACTCGAGCATGAGCGCCTCGAGCTCGTTCTCGACCTGAATCCACTCGACCGTGTCGGCGGTGGCCACCATCTGCGCCGTGCGCATTGGCAGGTTCTTGGCGAAGTAGCTGTTGAGGCGCGACCGAAGACTCTTGGCCTTGCCGACATAGATGACACGGCCATCGATGTCTTTGAATTGGTACGAACCGGGCGTATCGGGGATCGAGCCGGTATCGGGACGCTGAACCACCCTCCTATCGTATGGCCCTCAAGCCACCCCGTGGTCCGCCGATGAAAATACCGTGTCGATTTCTTCCGAGGCCAGCCTCGCTCCCGATGCTGCGCGCCTCGCCGAATCGGCGGTGGGCAACGGTTCGGCCGATGCACTCCCGCGCCGAGCGCCACTGATCCTACTTTTCCTCTCCATCGCTGTTGCCCTCCCCCATCTGCTGCTCGGCCCAAACTTCGTTCTCGACGATTGGTTCAACGTGAACGAGGGGATCTCAGGTGGCCTCTTCTCCGCCACCACCGACCAACTCGCTGCGTCGCGTCCGGGTCTGCCCATCGCCTATGGCGTCACGTTTGGATTGTTCGGCAACCATCCGCTGCCCATCGTGCTCATCAGCACGGCCTTGCTGGTTCTGTCGGCGCAGCTGCTGTTTCGGATTGCCGGGTTCTTCGTGCCCCACACCGTTGCCTTTGCAATCGCTGCGGTGTGGATCGTTGCGCCGAACCATATGGCGCTTGAGATCTGGCCCAGCACCGTCATGATCTCGATGAGCCTGCTCCTCACCCTTACGGCGGTGCACCTCATGGCGGTCGAGTCGAAACCGGAGCCCCTTGCCACCGCCGACCTCGGGCCGATCCTCGTCGTTGCGTTCGCTGCATCGGCGTTCTATGAAGGTTCGCTTCCCCTCTTATGTTTGGCGATGCTGGTCGTTCCACGACTTCGCCGCGGCGCTTTTGATCTACGACTTCTTGCCCTCGGAGCCCTCACCCAGGGTGCACTTGCCGGTTGGATCCTTCTCAACCTGCACTCGTCGAAAGAACCCCGACCATTCATTGGTCTTCGCGACGTTGTAGCGGCCTTTTATGGGGTTGGCATCGTTCCGGTCTGGTTCGAGCCCCTCGCCATCGTTGCCTTTGTACTGGGCTTTTTGATCGTCGGCTACCTCGCTCTGCGCGATCGACGCTTTGGGCTTCCCGAGCAACTCATCGTGGCCGGCTTCGTCATCATCGCCGCAGGAATCCTGCCCTACCTCCGCTACTTCTTCACGCCAGTCGGCGCGGGTGACCGGCTGCAATATCTCACCTCAATCGGCGGTATCGCGACCATTGTCGGGCTGTTCTGGGCAATCGCTCAGAGAACAGCACGCAAAACAACACACAAGACAACACACAAACCGACACAGGACAAGATGCTCCTCACGCCGCTCGTGGTTGCTGGTGCTATCGGCATGGCGCTCATGATCAGCGTGCGCGTCGAGGGTGTGCAGGCCTGGAACAACGCTGGCGACGACGGCGTCAAGATCCTCAAAGCCATCGAAACCTCCGATGTCGACCCGCGCAAGCCCATCGTCTTGGGCCCGATGCCGCGTTTCTATCGGGGCGTTACGCCGTTCCTCGATCCGTCGAACGTCCGACCAGCCGTCGCGGTGCTGTTCAACCAACCAACGGCCACCGGATTCATCACCTTTGATGAGGAGTCCTTCCTCGATGAGCCAGCTGAACAACGGATCGACACTCGACCGGTTATCGGCCCCTAGCTACAACAACGAGACGCCGTTCATAGAACTCATCGAAATGCCGATTGGATGAGGTGCAGAAGTGGATCCGACTCGTCTCCTCGGTTGGTGTTATTGCAACGTTTGTCGCGCTTGGGATGATCCACGGGTCGGGCAACGGGTACAACCTCTTTCAGGATTCGCGTCTCGCCTCGACCCTGCTTCTCGCAACCGCCACCGCAATCGCTGGCTATTCGCTCGGTCTTCCCGACGCCGTCGCCACTCGTCGAGGGGTTGCGCTGGCCTCCGCTGCTTCCGCGCTGTTCGGAGCGGTGTCGGTGTCGCTCGTTGCTCTGGCAGTAGGCGCCCCCATTCTTCCGCGTGCGGTTCTTGGCTACGGCGTTCTGGCGCTCATCCCGTGGCAATTGCTCTGCTGGCGGGCGACAACCGATGTCGAAGCGTCGGCCACCGCCACCCGGGTCATCGCGGTGGTCAACCCGCTCTCAGGTGACGAAATCGAAGCCGGTCTCGCCAGCCAGTCCGAACGACGGGCCGAACTCGTCGCCACGGTGCAAGCCTGCGATGTCGAAGCCACCGGCGTCATCCGCCCCCTCGAAGCCCTTGCCAACGAACTCGAAGCCAACATGATCGTTGTCGACCAGGAGGCACAGATCAACGAGAGCGTCGTGGCCCAAGTTGCTAACCTTCACGCAGAAGGAAGCCGAGTTCGAAGCCTTTCGATGTTCATGGAGGAATGGATCGGCAAGGTGCCGCTGTCCGAGCTCGAACGAACCTCGTTGTTCTTCGACGTGTCCGAACTCCACAGCTCGGCCTACCCCCGCCTGAAACGAGTCTTCGACCTCACCTTCTGCATCGCAGCACTTCCTCTTCTGGCCGTGCTTTCGATCGTGGTCAGCATCGGCAACCTGTTCGGCGGCCGTGGTTCGCTGTTGTTCCGTCAGGAACGAGTCGGCAAAGGCGGCGAAATCTTCGAAATCCTCAAATTTCGCACCATGCACGACAGCGGCGAGAACCACTGGACCACCGACGACGACGACCGAATCACCCCGGTGGGTCGACTTCTGCGACGGTCCCACCTCGACGAACTCCCCCAGGTTGTCAACATTTTGCGCGGCGAGATTTCGCTCGTTGGGCCACGCCCCGAACAAGCCGATTACGTCGAAGAACTCGCCGAGAAGCTTCCCTTCTACAACGTTCGCCACATCATCCGCCCCGGCCTTACCGGCTGGGCTCAGCTGAAGCTCGGCTACACCAACGACCTGGCGGGCGCCGCAGAGAAACTGCAGTACGAGCTGTTCTATCTGCGCCACCAAGGCTTCGGGCTCGATGCCCGCATCCTGGTGAAGACCTTGCGTCATCTGTTTCAGAAGGGCGGAATGTGATGTCAGAGGCCTCGGGCGTCCGGACGCAGCTCCCCCTTGTTACGTGTGTCATCCCCGCCAAGAATGAAGCCGAATCCATTGAAGGCGCACTTCAGTCGATTCTCGATCAGGACTACCCGCTCGAACGCATCGAGGTCGTGGTGGTCGACGGCTGCTCAGATGACGGCACCGCCGACATTGTGAAACGAACCCTCGATGGGCACAATCTTAGACGCTCCGACGTGGTCCTGAACCCCGACGGTCGAACGCCATCCAATCTCAACCGCGGACTGTTGTGGGCCGACGGCGACTTTCTGGTTCGCGTCGACGCTCGAAGCCGCATCCCCCGCAACTACATCGCCGACACGGTCGAGCTTCTCGAGACTACCGACGTGTCAGTCGTTGGGGGCCGCCAACTCGCTCGACCGGCGGTGGATGGAGTCGTTCCCCACGGCATCGCCCGAGCACTCAACAACCGATTCGCCATGGGCGGTTCCCGGTATCGGCGCGCTGGCGCAACGAGCGGCCCGTGCGACACCGCCTACCTTGGAGTATTCCGCACCGACCAGCTTCGGGAAATTGACGGGTGGAACGAAGCGTTCGCCACCAATCAGGACTTCGAACTCAACCGCCGCATGAGCAGTTTCGGGCCGGTTTGGTTTCTTGAGGGCGTCCCCGTCGATTACCACCCGCGACGCACGCTACGAGAGCTATTTCGCCAATACCGGCGATTCGGCGAATGGAAAGTTCGTTACTGGCAGACAACCGGCGACAAGCCGCAACCCCGCCAGATCGCGTTGGTTGTGGTGCCGATCGCTGCCGCCGTTCCCGCGCTACTCGCACTGCGAGCTTGGCCTCGACCGATCGTCGTCCTTGCCGCCGCCAGCGCCTTGGTCGTCGAGCACATCGGCACCGATGGTCCAGATATCGCACCAGCTGGGCGGTTGGTGTCGGTTGCAGCGATGGGAGCTGTCGGGTTTGGCTGGTGGCTTGGAGTGGCGAAAGCAATGGTTTCAGCCCTTGCAAACATCGACCGGCGGCAAGGCTGACCGGTCTAAGAAACGGCGCAAATCGGCCGATGGTTGCCCTATGTCTGCCGCTGCGTCCTCGGACCAACCCTCCCGGCCCAAAAACGTGTTCGTCCACCCGACCGCAGAGGTCGCCGACGACGCATCACTCGGTGCCGGAACCGCGATCTGGAACTGGACCAAGGTCCGCGAGAACGCGGTGATTGGCCGCAACGCAAATATCGGCCAGCACGTGTATGTCGATGCCAACGTGCGCATCGGCGACGACTGCAAGATCCAAAACGGCGTCAACCTGTTCGATGGGCTGACCGTCGGTGACCGAGTGTTCATTGGTCCCGCCGTCACCTTCACGAACGACCTACACCCACGCGCCACCGGCGACTGGGAGATCACGCCCACCAACGTGCACGACGGCGCCTCGATCGGTGCCAACGCAACGATCGTCTGTGGCGTCACCCTCGGTGCCGGCTGCATGATCGGCGCCGGATCGGTCGTCACCAAAGACGTTCCGCCCAACACACTGGTTGTCGGCAACCCAGCTCGACCCATCGCCACCATCGACGAGCGCGGCAACCGAACGGAAGCAGCATGACCAGCTCTCAAGCTTCACCACAGTCCTCCCCAACGCCGTCCTCCCAAAAGCAGAGGCGCCGCACCGACGAACCACTGCGTATTGCGGCAATCGGTGTTGGCGGCATGGGGGCAAATCATGCCCGCGTGCTCGCGTCGATGAAAGGCGTCGAACTTGTCGCCGTTGTCGATGCCGACCCCACACGGGCCAAGGCCGTTGCCGAGTTCTATGACTGCCTCGCCTGCACCAGCGTCGATCAGCTTCCCGAACTCGATGCCGCCACCGTTGCGGTGCCGTCCAGCCTGCATGCCGCCGTCGGAATCCCACTTCTTCAAGCCGGCGTGCACTGCCTGATCGAAAAGCCGTTGGCCACCACCGAGGCCGACTGCCTTGCCCTCATGACAGCTGCCGAGCAGGGAAACGCAAAGCTGCTAGTCGGCCATATCGAACGATTCAACCCAGCCGTTCAGCAGTTGGCTGAGATCGTGAACAGCGAAGAGATCGTTGCCGTCGCCGCCCGAAGAATGAGTGCGGTGAGCGGCCGAATCGACGACGTCGACGTGGTGCTCGACCTCATGGTCCATGATCTCGATATTGTGCTCGGACTCACCGGCAAGTCGGTCTCGGACATCGTGGCCCGAGGCATTGACGGACCGAACGGTTCGGATCACGTGATCGCGCTACTCAGCCTCGACAACGGCGCCCAGGGAACCCTCACTGCCAGCCGAATCACCCAGAACAAGATCCGACACCTCGAAGTCACCACCAACGACCACTTCTACGTGATCGATTACGCCAGCCAGGAACTCTTCATTTACCGGCAAGGCCGTATCGAGGCAACGGGAGAGGTCGACCAGAAATACCGCCTCGACGTGAACACCGAAAAGGTCTTCGTGCGTCGCATCGAACCGCTGGCCGAGGAGCTCAACCACTTCGTCGATGTCTGCCGCGGCGTCGCTGAACCGAAGATCACCGGACTCGCGGCACTTGAAGCGCTTCGATCTGTCTGGACGATCCAGCAACTCCTCGAGCAGTCCCGATCAATTCCCAAACCCACGTCGACCGAGGCCAAGGCCGCATGACTGAACCGACCCAGCTTTCATCAGGTAACCGGCTGCCGCTGATCCGCCCTGATGTTCCCTTCGATGACGTCGAGGCCGATATCCGCGCCGTGCTGGCATCGGGACAGCTCACCAGTGGCCGCTTCGTTGCCGAGTTCGAACAGATGGTCGCCGACTACGTCGGCACGCAACACGCGGTTGCCGTCACCTCGGCAACCACAGCGCTACACCTCGCTCTCGTGTGCGGTGGCGTGCAGCCCGGCGACGACGTACTCGTCTCGGACTTCACCTTCCCGGCAACGGCCAATGTGGTCGTGCAGCAGGGAGCACGACCCATACTTGTCGACTCGCGTCCCGACGGTTTCGAACTCGACTGCGATGATCTGCTGTCTCGCATCACCCCCGCAACCAGCGCCATCATCGCCGTCGACCCGTTCGGACAGCCGGCCGATCACACCACCTTGGAAGCCATTGCTGACTCGGCTGGTCTGCTTCTGATCGCCGACGCTGCGTGCTCGCTCGGAGCGTCCCGCGATGGCCGGCGTGCCGGCGCCCACGGCGACGTAGGTTGCTTCAGCTTTCACCCCAGAAAGACCATCACCTGCGGCGAAGGCGGAATGCTCACCACCGACGATGAAGAGCTCGCCGAGCGCGCCCGACGGCTCCGGTCGCACGGTGCCGAACGGACTGACGCCGGAATCGTCTTCAATGAAGCGGGCTTCAACTATCGCCTCAGCGAACTTCAGGCCGTACTGGGAATCTCCCAGATGAGACGGATCGACGAGATTCTCGACGATCGCCGCGCCACTGCCGCAAAACTCGAGCAACGGATCCGCCCGCTCGAAGGCGTCACCGTTCCCGAGAGTCCAGCCGACGCCACCTGGTCCTACCAGAGCTTCGTGGTGGTGCTTGACGAGAACATCGACCGAGCCGGAGTCGTCGCGCATCTTGGGTCCTGCAACGTGGAGTCGACGATCGGCACCTACGCCTGCCACCAACACGATGCGTACAAGCCGTTCCTTCAGGGAGCAGACCTACCGAACTCGGCCCGATTCGGGAACCAGGCACTCACACTCCCACTGGTGCCATCGATGACCACCGCCGAGATCGAACGGGTTGTTTCTGGCCTCGGCGAGGCACTTGACCTCAGCCGATCGACGGCAGAGGCGGCGTAGTCAGATGAGTGCACGCGATGACCTGAACCAGCGTCTTCAAGATCTGCGTGTCGCCACCGACACCGCTCTGCGGGACTCCTGGGATCGGAGTCTGCCATTTGCCGACACGCTTTTTGACCGCTGGGAGCGGGCGCAGCGTCTCGGCTTTGGCGACGGCACGAGCATGTATGACTCGTCGGCCATCTTTGGTGACGTGACCGTTGGCGAGCACACCTGGATCGGCCCCAACACTCTTCTTGATGGCAGCGGAGGTCGGCTCGACATCGGAAGCCACTGCAACATTTCTGCTGGCGTACAGATCTACACCCACGACAGTGCGCTTCGATGCGTGTCCTTCGGAGCACTCGACCTCGTTGCCGGCGCGATCTCAATCGGCGATGGCACCTACGTGGGCAGCCAATCAATTATCAAACCGGGCATCACGATCGGCCGGCGCTGCATCGTGGGCGCCAACAGTTTTGTCAACGCCGATATCGCCGACAACACGGTGGTAGCCGGCACGCCGGCCAAACCCATCGGCCGCGTCGTTGGCGACGGTGCCGACACCCACATCGTTCACTCCTCTTCTTCTACCTCTTCTACTCAGTCTTCTGATCTTCGAACTGCTTCCTAGGAGCCTCTATGTCCGCTTCTTCCGTCTCTCGTCTCTCGTCTCGCTCCATCGAAAACCGTGCTGTGCTTGTCACTGGTGGCGCTGGCTTTATCGGCAGTCATCTTGTGGACGAACTGCTGGTTCGTGGGGCCTCTGAAGTTGTTGTTGTCGACAACCTGTTTGTCGGCAACCCCGAGCACCTCGCCGATGGGCACGCCGCGGGCAAGGTGACGCTGTTTAAAGACGATGCCGAGATCGCGTCATCGATCGACGCCATCTTCGAACAGCACGACATCGACATCGTGTTCAACATGGCCACCAAGGCGCTGAACTACTCGTTCACCAACCCGGCTAACGCCTTCGCCACCAACGTCAATGTGGTGCTCAACCTGCTCGATCATCAACGGCGCGGCACCTTCGGGAGCATGTGCCACTTCTCGACATCGGAGGTGTACGGCACCGCGGTGTATGAGCCGATGGACGAAGACCATCCGCGTCACCCGACCACCACCTACGCCGCCGGAAAGGTCGCTGCCGACCTGGCCGTCGAAAGTTACGTGAACATGTTCGATGTCGACGCCTGCATCGTCCGGCCATTCAACAACTACGGACCACGCCAAAACCATCTGCCACCGCTCGCCGGCATCATTCCGCTCACCGCAAACCGGATTCTGAACAACGGCACCCCCGAAATCCACGGTGGCGGAACCCAAACCCGAGACTTCGTGTTTGTCACCGATACCGTCAAGGCCGCACTCGACGCCTTTGCCAAACTCCCCAGCGGCGAGTCGGTAAACATCTCGACCGATAACGAAGTCGCTATCGCCGACCTCATTCACATGATCTGCGAGCAGCTCAACTACACCGGCGAGATTCTGCAACAGCCCGCCCGAGCCGCTGACGTTGCCTGCCATCACGCGTCGAACGCAAAACTGCAATCACTGATCGACTTCAACATCACGCCATTCGACGAAGGCCTGTCGAACACCCTGGCATGGTACGTCGATCGCTTCGGCGACAACCGGTAACCACCGATGACCGCAGCCCGCATCGCGTTCTGGGGCAACATCGCGAACGCCCACTACCCGGTGGTGCGGGCGCTCCGAGGCCACGGGATCGATGCGCATCTCTTTGTGAACGATCGCGACCCTGCGGCGTGGCGTCCCGAAACCGACGACCCAACGCTGCGGTCTGAGAACGGGGCCCCCAACTATCCCGACTGGATTCATGAGGGTCCGTGGCTTCAGCCGATCCACACGCTCGCCCCCTGGCGATCGCCAATCCTGCCAATCCTCAACGGCTTTGACCTGATCGTCGCCAGCGGCACCTCACCCACCGTCACCCAGTTTGCTGAGCCACCCGTTGCGTTCTACACCACCGGTGGCGATCTTACGGTCCGACCGTTTCCGCTGGCGTTTCGTGAGCGGCGCGGCAACCTGGCGCACCAGGCTGGGCACGGGGCGTTGGGATTCTGGCAGCGGCGAGCGATCCGACGAATGTCGCAAATCTGGACCCAGCCCTTCCGTCCGTTTCTCGAGGCGTTGGATCGACTCGACGTCGACCCCGAACGCATCGCGGACACCTACTTTCCGCTCATCGTCGATACCGAACTCTTCGGTCCCGATCCCAAGCCCGTTCCGGACTGGGCGACGACCCTCGTTCCTGAAGCCGACTTTGTGGTGTTCCACCCCTCGCGGCTGGTGCTCGATGAGTCACCGCTCATGCTCCGAAGCGGGCAAACCAAAGGGAGCGGCGTGCTGCTCGACGGCTTTGCCTCCTTTGTTGCTTCTGGAGTCGCCGAGAAACCAATGCTCCTGCTTCCCGATAACCCGGCATCGCCCGAACGAGACGCGGCCCGACAACGCATCGCCGAACTCGGGATCGAAGACTCGGTCGTCTGGGCCGCTCCCCCACGACCGACCGGATTTCACCGGACAGAAATGGTGCACCTCTACGCCCTGGCAGACGTAACCGTCAACGAGTTTGGTGCTGGCTGGTTTGGCTGGGTGGCCCTCGAATCGATGTCGTGTGGTGTGCCCGTCATTAGCCGTATCGACGAAGCGGTAGTCGCCAAACTCTATGGCGCCGACCATCCTTGGATCCACGCGCAAGGCGCTCCGCAACTGGTCGAACGACTTCGCGCCCTAGCGAACGACCGCGAACAGCTCCGTCAACTCGGCGCAATGAGCCGCACCTGGATAGCCAAACACCACGGCGTCGATACCGCTGGACGACGTGCTGTCGCCTCGGTGCTGGCCGCTACGGCGTCGCTTGGCTCGCCGGCGGACGAGTTGCCCAAAGCTGCCTAGCGCAAACCGCAGCAGCAAGAACTCCAAGGCCGAGCTTTATGCTCAGCGAGGCGCCTGAGGTGATGGCGAGACAAGCTGGCATGGCAAAAATGGCGGGAAACACGACGCCAAGCGGAAGCCGAAGACTCGTGCTGCGAGAGGCGAGACTCCAACCCACCGCGGCCGCGATCCACTGCGACGATGCCATCGCCACTGCCGAGCCAACCCCGCCGCCAAAGTCGCCCGAGCTAGGTACAAGAATCACCGCTATCAAAAGGCTCACCGCCAGGCCCGCCAGCAACGCGACGGTCGTGTCGCCAAACTTACGCTCGGTTACCGAATGCAGCGTGGCCATGTGCAGGAAGCCGGTTCCGGCCACCATCACGATCATCCAACCCGCGATAGCCGCAGTGTCGGTCGTGAATCGCCCCCGACCCAGGTACTCGACGGCGGGAGCGGCGATCACCGAAAGGGCAACCGCTCCAGCCGAAAGCAACACGCCGATGCGGGTTGCGTCTTTCGCGACGATATTCATGCCGTCAGGGCGGTTCAGTAAATCAAACACACGCGGATGCCACGCCGATTGCAGACCGACCACAACAAACAACAGCGCCAACCCAATGCGGGCGCCGATTCCCAGAGCGCCGACCGCTTCGGGGCCCACAAGTTCGTTGAGCAGCGCACGATGCATGACTTCTCCACCCCAGATCGCGGCCACGGCCACAAGCTGCGGCACTCCCAGCACGACCAACGAACGACCAGTCTGCGGTTCGGGAGCAGCATCGAAAAGGTCGCGAGCCAACCACAGCACGAGCCCAGCACCAATCGCGGCACCGCCGACGTGCGCCATCATCACCTGGGCAATCGTGCCATCGGCAACGATCACGCCGATCACCAACAGGGTCGTAACGATCGAACTGACGGCGGCCACCACCGAATGTTGCACGGCTCGTTCATCGGCACGCAGCGCGGCACGGCCAACGAGCCCAACCACCGAAACCAGGCCGTACAAGCCGACCATGGCCACCGCCAGACCGTAGCTCGACGAATCGAGAACGATCGACGACAACGATGACCGGCCGATTCCAACGACCACAGCAACGATCAGACCCAGCACCACCGCAACTGCAAGCGCCGACGGAAACACCCGTTGGACCTCGTGCTTCTCAGGACGATGAAACAGACTTATCGACGACAGGTCGAGGCCAACCAGCAAGAGCGAAGCAAGCGCCGACGCAGCCGTCGACAGCAACTCGAATCGCCCGAAGTCCTCCGGCCCGAGGGCATCGACCACAAAAGGAACGACAGCGATGCCAAGGGCCTTACCAACAATCGGCCCCAGCGTGAAGATGATCGACCGGCGAAAGAACGCCCGGAACCCGGCCTCGCGGCGCGGCGAAGCCTCGCTCGGGCGCGTCGAGGTATCGGTCGAAGACATGAGCCTTCCAATCGGTCGAGATCACTGAAATTTCAGGGCAGCCGGGGTCAACCGGTGGTCTCGGATGCCGATGGAGACCCATGATTCCCGTGTACGACCCAAAGCCCGAGATCGCGGCCCAACGCGCCGAGTTTGATGCCCGCATCGCCGGTGTACTCGACAGCGGGTCATTCATTCTTGGCCCCGAGGTCACCGAGTTCGAAGCATCGATGGCCGAGTTCATCGGTGTCGAGCACTGCATTGGTGTGAACTCGGGAACCGACGCGCTCATCATTGGACTCCGCGCCGCAGGTGTGAAACCCGGCGATGAAGTCATCACCTCGTCGTTCACGTTCTTTGCCACCGGCGAAGCCATCGACCTCATCGGCGCTACGCCGATATTCGTCGACGTCGATCCGGTGACCATGAATCTCGACCCGGCCATGGTTCGCCAGGCAATCACCGAGCGAACCACGGCAATCGTGCCGGTGCATATTTTTGGGCGACCCGCCGAGATGACCGCCATCAACGCCATCGCCAGTTCCGCCGGACTCATCTTGCTGGAAGACTGTGCGCAGTCCTTTGGCGCCGCAAGCGAAGGCCGCATGACCGGTTCGATCGGTCAGGTCGGAGCTTTTTCCTTCTTCCCCTCAAAGAACCTCGGAGGCTTTGGTGACGGTGGAGCAATCACCACCGACGACCCGGCCATCGCTGAAGAGGCGATCCGGCTTCGGAATCACGGTTCGATCAAGCGCTACGAGAACGAGGTCTTCGGCTACAACAGCCGACTCGACTCGCTCCAGGCAGCCATCCTCAACGTGAAACTGCCGTACGTGCAGTCAAACAACGAACGCCGCCGGACCATCGCCGCCGCCTACAACGAGGCCTTCGGCGACCTGCGCGGAATCGTCGTGCCGCCGTTCCCCGAGCGCGACCGACACGTCTTTGGCCAGTACACGATGCGGGTACTCGACGGACGCCGCGAAGCCTTGGCCGAAGCCATCAACGAGCGGGGCGTGAGCACTGCGGTGTACTACCCCACGCCGCTCCACATGCTCCCGGTGTATCGCCAACGCATCCACGGCTCGCTCACCGTCACCGAACAACTCGCAACCGAGGTGCTCTCGGTGCCGATGTTCCCGGGTATGACAGATCAGCAGCTCGACGCGGTCGTCGAGGCGGTACTCGAAGCTGCGATGGCGATCGCCTAACCAAGCAGCGGCTTCAGGAAACGGCCGGTGTAGCTGCTTTTCTTCTTGGCGATGGTCTCGGGGGTTCCCTCGGCCAGAACCGTTCCGCCACCCACGCCTCCCTCGGGCCCGAGGTCGATAACCCAGTCGGCGGTTTTGATGACGTCGAGGTTGTGCTCGATCACCAGCACCGAGTTGCCCTGATCGACCAGGCGGCTCAACACGCCCAACAGCTTGCGGATATCTTCGAAATGCAGGCCCGTGGTGGGTTCGTCGAGGATGTAGATGGTGTGGCCGGTTGACCGTTTGGCCAACTCGCTGGCCAGCTTCACTCGCTGCGCCTCGCCGCCCGACAAGGTGGGTGCCGACTGCCCCAGGCGCACGTAGCCAAGACCAACGTCGACCAGCGTTTGCATATGGCGGGCGATGGGCGGCTGGTTCCCGAAGAACTCGAGCGCTTCGGCGATTGGCATGTCGAGCACATCGCTGATGTTTTTGCCCTTGAAGGTGATTTCGAGCGTGTCGCGGTTGTACCGCTTGCCCTTACAGATCTCGCACGGCACATACACGTCGGGAAGAAAGTGCATCTCGATCTTGATGGTGCCGTCGCCGGCGCAAGCTTCGCAGCGTCCGCCCTTCACGTTGAACGAGAACCGGCCGGGAAGATAGCCCCGGACCTTGGCCTCATTGGTGCGGGCAAACAGCTTGCGAACGTGATCGAAGACGCCGGTGTAGGTGGCCGGATTCGAGCGCGGCGTGCGGCCAATCGGCGATTGATCGATATTGATGACCTTGTCGATGTTGTCGATGCCATCAACCGCAGTGTGGAGCCCCGGCGGGGTCTTCGACCGGTAGACCTGCTGCATAAGAGAGCGGTACAGAATGCTGTTGACCAGGGTGGACTTGCCCGATCCGGACACGCCGGTGACCGCCACGAACGTGCCAAGCGGAAACGCAACATCGATGTTTTTGAGGTTGTTTTCGCGTGCGCCTCGTACCACCAACGACTCGCCAGAGCCAGAGCGCCGCGACTCGGGAACCGGAATGAGCTTCTTGCCCGACAGGTACTGACCGGTCATCGACTTCTTGTTCTTGAGCAGCTTGGAAACCGAACCGCTGTGAACGATCTGACCGCCATGTTCGCCGGCACCTGGGCCGATGTCGACGACATGGTCGGCGACCTTGATGGTGTCCTCGTCGTGCTCGACCACGATGACGGTATTGCCGAGCTCACGAAGCCGCTTGAGGGTTTCGATAAGCCGCTGATTGTCGCGCTGGTGCAGCCCGATCGAGGGCTCATCGAGCACATACAACACCCCGACCAGACCGCTACCGATCTGGCTGGCCAAACGGATTCGCTGCGCCTCGCCGCCCGACAAGGTGCCGGCCGATCGACCGAGCGAGAGGTAGTCGAGACCCACATCGAGCAAGAAGCCCATGCGAGCGTTGATCTCCTTCACGACCTGTTCGGCAATGATTTGGTCGCGGTCGGAGAGCTCTAACCCGTCGAGGGTCTTTGCTGCTTCACCGATGGACATCGACGAGATATCGGCCACGGTGAAGTCGTCGATGGTGACCATCGACGACAAGGTGTTAAGGCGCCCGCCGCCACAGGTGTCGCAGGCGACCTCGCGCATGTAGCCCTCGAGCTGCTCACGTCGCGAGTCGCTATCGGTTTCGGTCTGCATCCGCTTGAGGTACGGAATGGCGCCCTCGTACTGCGCCATGTAGTTGCGGGTGCGTCCGTAGCGGTTCTTGTAGCGAACCTCGACCCGCTTCTTGGCCCCTCCGTACAGCAGCAGTTTCTGTTTGGCCTTCGGAATGTCGTGCCACGGCGCGTTGATGTCGATGCCGTTATCGTCGGCGACCGCTTCGACCAAGCGCTTGAAGTACTTGCTGGTGCCGCTCGACCACGGGGCGATAGCCCCTTCGTCGAGGCTGAGCTCGGGGTTCGGCACCACCAAGTTGGGGTCGACTTCGAAGCGGGTACCTAAGCCGTCGCAGGCTTGGCAGGCGCCATAGGGCGAGTTGAACGAGAAGTTACGGGGTGCCAGCGCCTCGTAGGACGACCCGCATTCGTCGCACGCCAGATGCTGGCTGAAGGTGAGCATCTGCGCTCCGGCCTCACCTTCCTCGGCACCCTCTTCTGAATCATCGGGGACGATATCTTCGGGGCGAGGCACGATTTCGATTTGGGCGACACCGTCGGCCAAACCGAGCGCGGTTTCCATCGAGTCGGTGAGACGGCGCTCGATACCGTCGCGAAGCACCAGACGGTCGACAACCACCTGAATGTCGTGCATCTCGTAACGCTCGAGTTCGATCTCTAACTCGGCACCCAACTCGACCAATTCGCCATCGACGATGGCACGGGCAAAGCCGTCGTTGGCCAGGTCGGTGAGCAGCGTGTCGTAGGTGCCTTTGCGACCGCGAACGATTGGTGCCAGCACCTGAAAGCGGGTGCCTTCGGGCAACTCCAACACCTTGTCGACGATCTGCTGCGGGGTTTGCCGGCTAATGACGTTGCCATCGTTGGGGCAATGCGGGACGCCGATGCGGGCAAACAGCAAACGGAGGTAGTCGTAAACCTCGGTGATGGTTCCGACCGTGGAGCGGGGGTTGCGAGACGCGCTCTTTTGATCGATGGAGATCGCCGGCGAAAGGCCCTCGATAAAGTCGACGTCGGGCTTATCCATCTGGCCCAAAAACTGACGAGCGTACGCCGACAGCGACTCGACATAGCGGCGCTGACCCTCGGCATAGATCGTGTCGAACGCCAGCGAAGATTTACCCGAACCGGACAGGCCGGTGAACACGATGAGTTTGTCGCGCGGTAAGTCGATGTCGACGTTGGTGAGGTTGTGTTCGCGAGCACCACGAACAATCAGTTGATCAGCCATCGGCGGCGAGCATAGTCGCGCTTTTTCGCCAGGTTGCGAACGGACGTTCGATTCGTGACGTTACGCAACGCCCGCTCATCTTCCGGCTAGGCCGGAGTGAACTCGGCGGTCATGTGTTTGATGCCGTTGATGAAGTTGGAGCGCAGGTAGTCGGGCTCGCCAACCATCTCGATATCGGGCAACTTGTGCAGCAGCTCGCGGGCGAGACTCTGCCGCGACTAACCGGCTCGATAGGTCGTGACCCGAAAGTAGGCGCCGCCGGTTAACTCGACGAAGCCAATGTTGCTGGGTGTGTAGCCGTCGATCTCTTCGGCGTCGACGAGCGCGTCATCGAGGTTGAAGCTGGCGTCGGGTGCGCCAGAGATTTCCACGTAGCCGAACTCGCCGATACGCGCCCGTTCGAGCACCTGCGTGGCATACGCAAGATCGTCGCCGGTTAACGCGGTAAGCCACTGCTCGTCAAGCATCAGCGGACCGGCCTCGCGGGCCATAAACGCCGGCTGGAAGATCAAGGCGGGCTCGGGCCGGTCGGCCAGTTCGTGCAGAGCATCGCTGAAGTCGTTGGTTCGCTGATGAGTCCACGCAATACCGATGAGCGTGACGACGATCGACAGAGCGGCAAACCCCTTCAACAACACCTCATTGCCGAGCTGCTGCAACGCCACCGCACCAACGGCGAGTAACAGAATGCTGCCAGGTAGCAGGTAGCGGCCGCCCCATTGGGGAATCGCTCCCCCGGTGAACTGGAATGCCCACACCATCGGCGTTGCAACCAGCGCCATCAGCAACGGGATCCGAAGCGGTACGGTCCGCCAACCAAGGGCCACCGCGGCAGCAACGAGGGGGACGGTTGCGGCGGCGCCGGGAACAAACCCGAGGCCATCGATGAGCCGCACGAGAAGTAGGGCGCCAGCGAGGATCATTGCTACCGGGGCGTGTTCAGAACCCTGCCGTGCAAGCACCACAGCACCGACCAGCAGCATGAAGAACGCAACGCCCATGGCAATCCGGATGGGGTCATCGGTGGGGAACAACCCGAAGCCAGTGATGAACGACTCCTCCACCCGGAGCCCCACCTTTCCACCGCCAACCGATGCGGTCGTTGCGGCACGGCCCGCACGACGCACCTCGTCGAGCACCGCCTTTTCCAGAAGCGAATTCAAAGCGGCGAGTGCACCAAAGCCAACGGCAGCGAGCACACCGTAAAGCACCGCCGTCAGAAGCAGCTTCCGAGCGAGCAACCCAACGCAGAGCACGCCGACCGCGGCGAAACCGAACACGACCACTTCGGTGCGCATTGAGGCACCAGCACCAAAGGCGGCGCCAGCAAGCAACGGCAGCAGCCTCACGGCGGAGGAAGTGGGCCGCTCCCACACTTCTAACAGCGCACGAACACCCCACAACACGAATGCCGCACCGATGGTGTGTTCCCAGAAATCGAGTGAGTAGACCGTGAGTGGCGACGCCAGGGCAGCGATCCAGAACACCAGCCATTGATCGCCGCCAGCGAGCCGACGGGCGATCGATCGAGCGGCGAACGCAGACGCCAGACCACCGAGCATCGGCAGGAGAAGAGCAAGGTGATAACCGCCGATCTCATACAGCGGAAGAGCGGCGTAGAGCACCGGCAACGTGGTCACGTTGACCCACGCATCGCCCACCCGATCGGTAAACCAGAACGGGTGCACCTGACCCTCGGGATCCCACTCCTCGGCCCAGTAGCCAACCGATGGCGACAGTGTGCCCTCGCGGGCCATGTATTCGAGTGTCGCTGTCTTGCCACCGGTATCGGTGCTGAGGTATCCGGCGGCAGCCGGGTTCAGCAGCGAAAGCGCAACGTAGATCGCCAACACCACAGCGGCGGCGACCGGGACCATCCAAGCCGGCGATGACAAAGCCGGAACCGAAGCAGGCGCGTCAGAACTCGGCTGATCGGACGCCAATGGCGCGCTGATAATCGACATGGCTATCCAATCGGCACAACCACGGCGGGTCTAAGCGCTGACCGCATGCGGTGCGCTACCGGGATGCTCCCTTTATGTCGCGAAGTTCGCGTTTCATCTCTTTGATCTCGTCGCGTAAACGAGCGGCGTACTCGAAGCGAAGATCGCGCGACGCGTCGCTCATCTCGGCTTCGAGGGTGAGAATGAGCCGCTCGATGTCGTCGCCTGCCATATCGGCCGTATCGATCTGCGGTCGGGCTCGGTCGGCCGCTAGGGTCGACAATTTCTCGGGCACCGGTGCCGTCTCGGACGCCGGCCGCAGGAACGCCAAGATGTCGGTGACTGCTTTCTTGATGGTCTGCGGGTTGATGTTGTTCTCATCGTTGTACTTCTGCTGCAAGCCGCGACGCCGATTGGTCTCGCTGATGGCCTTCTGCATGGAGTCGGTCATGACGTCGGCGTACATGATGACCTGACCGTCGACGTTTCGAGCAGCACGGCCGATGGTCTGCACGAGCGACGTGACGCTGCGGAGAAAGCCCTCTTTGTCGGCGTCGAGAATGGCCACCAACGACACCTCGGGAAGGTCGAGACCCTCGCGGAGCAGGTTGATGCCCACGAGCACATCGAACTCGCCGAGCCGCAGGTCGCGGAGGATCTCGATGCGTTCGATAGTGTCGATCTCGCTATGGAGATAGCGGACCCGCACGCCCATTTCGAGCAGGTAGTCGGTGAGGTCCTCGGACATCTTCTTGGTAAGCGTGGTCACCAGGACACGGCTGTCCTCTTTGACCCGCTTGTCGATCTCGGCCAACAGGTCGTCGATTTGGCCCTTGGTTGGCCGAACCATGATCTCGGGATCGATGAGCCCGGTTGGACGCACGATCTGCTCGACGATTTGTGCGCTGTTGCCCACCTCGAAATCGCCGGGTGTGGCCGACAGAAAGATGGCCTGCCCGATGCGTTCGAGCACCTCGTCGAAACGAAGCGGACGGTTGTCGGCAGCTGACGGCAACCGGAACCCGTGCTCGATGAGCATCTCTTTACGGCTCTTGTCGCCCATGTACTGACCGTGCAGCTGCGGGATGGCCACATGCGACTCGTCGACCACCAGGAGAAAGTCGTCGGGGAAGTAGTCGATCAGGGTGCTGGGCGCCTCGCCGTAGGTGCGGCCGTCGATATGCATCGAGTAGTTCTCGATGCCGTTACAAAACCCGATCTCCTGCATCATCTCAAGGTCGTACTCGGTGCGCATGCGGAGGCGCTGTGCTTCGAGCAGCTTGCCCTCTTCTTGGAAGGTTTCGAGCTGGGTTTGCAGCTCTTCCTCGATACCCTTTACCGCTCGGGCCATACGTTCCTGACCGGCCACATAGTGCGTGGCGGCAAAGATGACGATTTCGTCAAGTGACTCAATACGTTCGCCGGTGAGCGGGTCGACCCGGGTGATCTGTTCGATGTCGTCGCCGAACAACTCGATTCGCACCACGGTTTCGTCGTATGCCGGATGCACCTCGATGGTGTCGCCCCGAACCCGAAACTTGGCCCGGACCAGGTTCATGTCGTTGCGCTCGTACTGCATGTCGACCAGACGGCCCAGGATCTCGCGCTGGTCCATTGCCGTGCCTTTGCGGACCAGCAGCATCTGCGTCTCGTACTCTTCGGGCGCGCCGAGGCCATAAATGCAGCTCACCGAGGCCACGATGATGGTGTCGCGCCGGGTGAGCAGGGCCGAGGTTGACGAGTGCCGAAGGCGATCGATCTCGTCGTTGACCGACGAATCCTTCTCGATGTAGGTGTCGCTCGTGGGCATGTATGCCTCGGGCTGGTAGTAGTCGTAGTACGACACGAAGTACTCGACCCGATTGTCGGGAAAGAACTCGCGCAGCTCGTTGGCCAGCTGCGCCGCCAGTGACTTGTTGGGCGCCAGCACCAGCGTTGGCCGCTGCACGGCCTCGATGGTCCACGCCATCGTGGCGCTCTTTCCCGACCCCGTGATGCCGAGCAGGGTTTGAAACCGGTCGCCTCGCTCGAGCCCCTCGCTCAGCGCGGCAATAGCCGCCGGCTGATCGCCAGCCGGCTCAAAGTCGGACACAACCTTGAAGGGCACCATGGAACGTTCGAGCGGCATGGATGCATCTTAGATGCCACCACTGACAGGCTTGTATGGGGCAACGAAGGCTTCGGCAGGAACCCTGAAAATCTTGAATCTGAGTGCCGCTGCGCGAGGATGCAATCGTGAGCGATAACAGCAGCACCGAAACTCAAGCCGTACTCTCCCCGCTTCAGGGCACCATCGTCATGACCCGAGCATCGGTCGGCGATACGGTCGCCGCTGGCGCCGAGCTGATCATCATCGAGTCGATGAAAATGGAGCATGTGGTGAAGGCGCCCGCAGGCGGCGTGGTGGCCGAGATTCTGGTAGCTGCGGGCGAACAGGTGGCCAAAGGGCAGTCATTGGTAACCCTTGGTGAAGCCGCCGCCGACCTGGCGATCAGCGAAGAGTCCGACGACAGTATCGACCTCGACCACATTCGGCCCGACCTTGCCGAAGTGCTCGACCGCCACAACATCGGCCTCGATGCGGCACGACCCGACTCGGTCGCCAAGGTCCATTCCCGTGGTCAGCGCACCGCCCGCGAAAACGTGGCCGACTTGGTCGACGAGGGTTCGTTCACCGAATACGCGCCCCTGGTTGTGGCTGCGCAACGTCGGCGCCGCGAGCTCCAAGAACTCATCGAGCGCACGCCCGCCGACGGACTGGTCGGTGGTTTGGGCCACATCAACGGCGATCTGTTCGACGAAGCACAGTCGCGCTGCGCCGTGCTGTCCTACGACTACATGGTGCTGGCCGGAACGCAAGGCCAACAGAACCACCGCAAGAAGGACCGCCTGTTCGAAATCGCCGAGCAGCTTGAACTCCCGGTGGTGTTCTTCACCGAAGGCGGTGGCGGACGCCCCGGAGACACCGACGGTCTAGGCATCGCCGGGCTCGACTGTTTCGCCTTCGCCTACTGGGGCCGCCTCAGCGGTCTGGTGCCGCTCATCGGTATCAACTCGGGATTCTGCTTTGCTGGCAACGCCGCCATCTTGGCGGTGTGTGATGTCATCATCGCCACCAAGGATTCCTACATCGGCATGGCCGGCCCGGCGATGATCGAGGGTGGCGGTCTGGGCGTGTATGAGCCGACCCAGATCGGCCCCATCGAGGTGCAATCGGCCAACGGAACCGTCGACCTGGTAGCCGACGACGAAGCGCACGCGGTCGCCCTGGCCAAGCAATACCTCAGCTACTTCCAGGGTCCCGTCGACGACTGGGAGTGCGCCGACCAACGCATTCTGCGTCACGTGGTTCCCGAAAACCGGTTGCGCGGCTACGAAATGCGCGAAGCGGTCGACGCCATTGCCGACACCGATTCGGTGCTGGAAATCCGCAAAGGCTGGGCGCCGGGAATGATCACCTCTTTCGCTCGCATCGAGGGCCGCCCCATCGGCATCATCGCCAACGACAACCACCACCTGTCGGGGGCCATCGATGCCGACGCCGCCGACAAGTCCTCACGGTTCATGCAGCTCTGCGATGGATTCGACATCCCCATTCTTTTCCTCTGCGACACACCCGGCTTCATGGTGGGCCCCGAATCCGAGGAAGCGGGAATGGTTCGCCACGCCGGACGACTGTTTGTTACCGCCGGCAGCCTGTCGGTGCCGTTTTTCACCATCGTCACCCGCAAGGGCTACGGCCTTGGCGCGCAAGCGATGGCGGGCGGCGGCTTCAAGATGGGCGTGTTCACCGTGTCGTGGCCCACCGGCGAGTTCGGCGGCATGGGCCTCGAAGGCTTCGTGAAGCTCGGCTACAAACGAGAGCTCGATGAGGCCGAAGCCGAGGGCGGCCCCGAAGCCGCCGCAAAGCTTTACGACGAACTCGTCGACCGCATGTACGA
Source organism: uncultured Acidimicrobiales bacterium (assembly GCA_938023735.1). Lineage (GTDB taxonomy): Bacteria > Actinomycetota > Acidimicrobiia > Acidimicrobiales > SHLQ01 > CALLQB01. Next base: position 47,780 of record CALJDK010000107.1, on the reverse strand, counting down.
ACACGGCAAAGCACTCAGCGCGGCCAGCCACTTCGAAATCGACGAAGTCATCGACCCGGCCACCAGCCGCGACTGGGTCTTGGCCGCGCTCAAAGCCAGTCCACCGGTACCAGCGCGCCGAGGCAAAAAGCGCCCAATGATCGACACGTTCTAACCACCCAACTCGGCCGCAACCTGGGTCTGCAGCTCTCGCTTCAGCACTTTGCCTGACCCGGTCCTTGGCAGCTCGGCCAGCACGGTCAGTCCTTTGGGCAGCTTGTAGCCCGCTAACCGTTCGCGGCCGAACTCACGTAGGTCGTCGAGTGTTGGTTCGTCGGCGCCACCAGCGACGGTGATGCAGGCGTGGACGGCGTGACCCCACTCCTCGTCGGGCACGCCAAATACGGCGATCTCCCCCACGGCCGGATGATCGTCGAGCACGTTTTCGATCTCGGCCGGGTAGACGTTGACGCCGCCCGACACCACCAGATCGTTGCGACGGTCGCAGATGTACCAGAAGCCGTCGTCGTCGTAGTACGCAATATCGCCAACCGTCTGCCAGTCGTCGAGGCGGTTGGCCGCGAACTGCTCGTCATTCTTGAAATAGGTGTCGAACACCCCGGCCGAGCGCACGTACAGGGTGCCTTCGGTATGCGAGGTGGTGATCCGTACTCCATCGCCATCGAACAGCGCCATCTCGACCCCGGGGGCCAACTCGCCACATGAGCCAGGCTTCCGGAGGTGATCGGCCGGCTTCATCACCGCCGAAATCGACAGCTCGGTCGAGCCGTAGACCTCCCAAAGCGAATCGGTTGGGAAGTGATCGAGATATGCCCGTTTCAATGCCATCGTCCACGGCGCAGCGTTGGCGATGTAGGCCCGCATCGACGACGTGTCGTACTTTGCGAGCACGTCGGCCGGAAGCGACGTGACTCGGCGCATCGAGGTAGGGGCCGAAAAGGTCGAAGTAACCCCATACTCCTGCACGGCTTGCAACCAACGCTCGCTGTCGAACGCCGGTTGGGTAATCACGGCGGCACCGAGCAGGTGCGACCGGAGCGCAAAAGCACTGGGGCCCGAGTGATACAGCGGACCGGTGGTGAGATACACGTGGTCGGTGTCGCCGCCCCAAATCATTTCAAGCAGCGCCCCAAACTGTCCGGGCGCCCCGCCGATCTTGCGTAGCGCCCCCTTCGGCACGCCGGTGGTGCCGCTCGTGTACAACAACATACGGGTTGCTTCATCGGCCAGACTCGGATCGGTTGGCGCTGCATCGTCGGACTTTCGCAGTCGTGGAATCGCGTCGGGAACGAGATGGTCGTAACCGTCATCGCACCACGCAACTGCGGCCTCGCTATGCGTGGCGATGAAGTTCGCCTCCTCGACCGTGAGCTTGTACGGCACCGGCACAGCGATCATTCCGGTGCGACGGGCCGCATGGGTGATGGCCAGCGCCTCGAGGCTGTTGGGACCGCACCATCCAACCTTTGACTCCAGGGCCAAACCTGCGTCGAGAATGGCGTTACCCCAACGGTTGACCTCGGCCTCGAACTCGACATAGGTCATCGACCGGGTTGTGCCTGGCTCGCCGTCGGACCGCTGATCGATAACCGCCGTCGACTCGGGTGCAACGGTGGCCCAGTGGGTCAGGTGATCGACAGGCATTTGGGCACGATAGCCAACGCTGTTCTCAGCGCAAGAACGGCGACTCCCCGCTAGTACGCGCAACGAATCCTGCGGATAGGCTGAAAAATACGAGTTTTTCGTATCTCTATTTCCTACCTATCTAGTTTCCTACCGACCTATCGTCTACCAACTATCCACGAGAGCACTATTTATGTCCGACACCATTCAAACCCCGCACCAAGAACCAATGGGTACCTTCGATGACGAAGGAAACTACATTCCCCGCAAGATCATCGACGATGATCTCGGTGGCATCTCCATCGATGAGGCCTACGACAACAGCATGGTGTCGGTCGAAGACGGCCAGCTCGTCGAGGGAACCGTAGTCAAGGTCGACCAGGACGAAGTACTTCTCGACATCGGCTACAAGTCCGAGGGCGTCATCCCGTCGCGCGAACTCTCGATCCGCAACGACGTGAACCCCGACGAGGTCGTCAAGCTCGGCGAAAAGATCGAAGCGCTTGTCCTCACCAAAGAAGACAAAGAAGGACGTCTTCTTCTTTCCAAGAAGCGTGCGCAGTACGAGCGCGCCTGGGGCAGCATCGAAGACAAGAAAGAAGCCGACGAGCCGGTCGAAGGCCTCTGCATCGAGGTCGTCAAGGGCGGCCTCATCATGGACATCGGCCTCCGCGGCTTCCTCCCAGCGTCGCTGGTCGAGCTCCGCCGAGTCCGCGACCTCCAGCCCTACGTCGGCCAGACCCTGTCAGCCAAGATCATCGAACTCGACAAGAACCGCAACAACGTGGTGCTGTCACGTCGAGCATGGCTCGAAGAGACCCAGAAGGAACAGCGCGAAGACTTCCTACACAACCTCAAACCCGGCGAACGTCGCAAGGGTGTTGTCAGCTCGGTCGTCAACTTCGGCGCCTTCGTCGATCTCGGCGGCATGGACGGACTCGTTCACGTCTCCGAACTCAGCTGGAAGCACGTCGATCACCCTGGCTCCATCGTGGCTGTCGGCGACGAAATCGACGTCCAGGTCCTCGAAGTCGACCTCGACCGCGAACGCATCAGCCTGTCGCTCAAAGCCACCCAGCAGGATCCGTGGCAAGAGTTCGCCAGCAACCACCAGGTCGGCGAGCTCGTCTACGGCCGAGTCACCAAACTCGTACCGTTCGGCTCGTTCGTTCAGGTCGGCGACGGCATCGAAGGCCTCGTCCACATCTCGGAAATGTCGGCCCACCACGTCGACCTTCCCGAGCAAGTCGTAACCCCCGGCGAAGAGCTCTGGGTCAAGATCATCGATCTCGACCTTCAACGCCGTCGCATCAGCCTGTCGATCAAGCAGGCTGCCGAGGGTGGCGTCGTAGCTGCCGAGTACCAAGAGCACTTCGGCGAGCACGCCTACGACGATGAAGGAAACTACATCGGAGGCGACGAGACGTCCGAGGGCCAAGAGGCATGGGCCGAACTGTACGCCGAAGAGGGCGCAGCCGCACCCGCAGCCGAAGGCGAAGCAACCGCCGCAGACGCCCCTGTTGCCGAAGCAGCACCAGCCGAAGCCGCACCCGCTGCTGAAGAAGCACCAGCTGAAGCCCCGGCACCTGAAGCTCCTGCAGCCGAAGAAGCGGCCGTCGCTGAGGCCGCTGAACCAGAAGCTGAGGCATAGCGCCTCAACCCGATAATCGGGGGAAACTCCCCCGAATTTTCAACAGAATCTGCGAAGGGCCGCCCATTTGGGCGGCCCTTTCATATTCATTGCGACTGTCAGCATCTGTAGGCCGTTCGGACCACTTCTCGAATCCAGCTCAAGGTGCCCCCTCAGATTCCGATCAGACATATGACCACTTGACTCACTTGTCTCACGAGGAAACGCAGAGCCGTGACATCACGCAAAACCCTTATCCTGATCGCAGCGATCGCCATTGGCACCGTCGCTGCTTATGTTCTCTGGAGTTACATCCAGGGCGTCAAAGATGACCTGAACGAAGGCGCACAACAAGCCGACGTCTTCATGGTCACCACCGACATTCCGGAAGGCACTCGGGGTGAGGACGCTCAGCGCACCTCGATCGAAGTCCGCCAGATCCCGAACAACATCAAGCCGGCCAACGCCGTGACCGATCTTTCTCAGATCACCGGCAAGGTTGCGCTGAGCAACATGGTCACCAACGAGATCCTCAAGGTCGGCGACTTCATCGACCCGAGCGTCAAGCAGACCTCGTTCTCCGACCTTCTGCCCGAAGGAATGGTCACGGCATCGATCAACATCGACCGTGTCCGCGCCGCTGGTGGCTTCCTCGCACCCGGCGACGAAGTGAACATGATGGTTCTGCAGGACGGTTGGGCCGAGATCGAGAAACAGGTCGACGCCGACGGCAACGAGGTTCCGCTGACCCCTGAGGCCATCGAATACAACAACGCCGCCGAAGCAACGGTGTTCCAGCAGCCCGCCCGCTGGTTCTACCAGAAGGTCAAGATCCTTGCGATCGAAGATCGTCTTGCCCCTCGTGCAGGTGAAGAAGTTGTCGATACGGGCGTTACCGTGACCGGCGGCGGAATCATCACCATCGCTGCTCCCCCGGACGCCATCCTCCGAATCATGTCGGTCCCCTCATCGGCAATCGTGTTCACGCTTCTTCCCGACGGCTACGAAGCCCAGGTCTGGACCGAACTGACCAGTGACGAGATCATCACCGACCTTCTTCCTGGTGAAGACGAGAACTACCTGACGCCATACGGCCCAGGTGGCTACGACGCCTTCATCGATGGCAACACCGATGGTGCTGCAATCGCCTTCGACGAAGACGGCAACGACATCGGTGGCCCAAGCAGCGGCAGCACCGGTGACAGCGGCGGCAACAGCGAACCAGCCGATTCCGACGAGAACAACCCGTTCGGTGGCGGCGGCGACGATGCCAACGCTGACGAAGACCAGGGAGAGTAACCCATGTCATCATTCTTCGAAGATGACGGAAACTGGTTCGACGAGCCCTTCGGCTCGGAAGAATCAGAACCGTCGGAGGCTCCCGCAGCCTCATCTCCAGAGGGTGTCACCGTCGTTGTTGTCGACGCCGACGGCGCCACCCAAGCCGAGATCGTTAACCAACTCGGTGGCAACATCGCCGCCTTTGGTTCGCTTCCCGAGCTTTCAGCACGCCTGACTGGCGCACCCGTTGTGGCCGTTCTCGGCCCGAGCATCTCTGATGATGCAAGCCTCAGCGCCGCCTCGCACATGCTCCAAACTCACCACGAGCTTGGAACCATCCTGATCGCTCAGGAACTCTCAACCTCCCTCCTACAGCTTGCGCTGCGGTCGGGCGTGAAGGATGTTCTTGCCGCTCCGATCGACAACCTCCAGCTTCTGGAAGCCGTCGACCGGGTTGGTTCGAGCCTTGCACCAGCACCTTCCAGCAGCCATTCCGTTGGATCCGACGAGCTCTATGACGAGTTCGGCACTGGCGAGTCCGGCCAGGTTGTAACCGTGTTCTCCACCAAAGGTGGCGCCGGCAAGTCGATGCTTGCATCGAACCTCGGTGTGGTGCTTGCTCAGCGCAGCGAACGCCCCGTGGCACTCGTCGACGCCGACCTTCAGTTCGGTGACATCGCCGTCATGCTCAAGCTTGCTCCAGCTCACACGCTGGTCGATGCGGTAGCAAACGCCGATCGCCTCGATGAGGGAATGCTTCGCAGCCTTCTCACCGTCCACGAGCCATCCGGCCTGCTGGTGATGCCTGCTCCACTCGAACCAGCATTCGCCGATCAGATCGGTGCCCCCGAGATGGTCATGATCATCGAAGCGCTCCGCCGCTTCTGCTCACACGTCATCATCGATACGCCGGCGTACTTCAACGACGTCGTGCTCGGCATGATCGAAATGAGCGACGACGTTCTGCTGATCGCCGGGATGGATATCCCCAACATCAAGAACGTCAAGATCGGTCTTCAGACCCTTCGACTCCTCAACACCCCGATGGAAAAGATCCGTCTCGTACTCAACCGAGCCAACTCCAAAGTGAAGCTCGATGTGTCCGAGGTGGAACGCACCCTTCAAGTCAGCGCCGACTCGTTGCTCCCCAGCGACGTCGTTGTTCCGCAGTCCATCAACAAGGGAATCCCCGTCGTCCACGCCTCGCCACGCAGTGGTGTGGCCCGTGCCCTCGAAGAGCTCGCCAACGACTTCATTTCCGTCGAAGGCAACCGCAAACGTAAGTAACGACCCGAAGGTCTAAACCCCCATGTCTTTGTACCAGCGTCTCCACCAAGCCCAAGGCGGCGAAGAAGGAGCCCCCGGAGCACCCGGTGGCAAGCCAGGCCGCGATCCGGTTCTTGATGATCTTCGTTCGAAGATTCACCACGTCCTGATCGACGACCTCGGTCCGATCCTCTACGACAACCGCCTTGCGCCGGAAGATCTTCGCAAGAAGGTCCACGAGCAGCTTCACGCTGCCCTCGCTGCCGAGCGCGCTCCGCTGTCGGCCGCTGACAAGGCGCAGCTGATCCAGGACGTCGCCGATGACATCTTGGGATACGGACCAATCGAACAGCTTCTGTCTGACGACGACTGCTCAGAAATCATGTGCAACGGCCCGAACCAGGTGTACATGGAAAAGGGCGGAAAGCTCACGCTCTCCGACGTCACCTTCGTCGACGACATGCATCTTCGTCGAATTATCGACAAGATCGTCGCCCAGGTTGGTCGTCGAATCGACGAATCCACCCCGCTTTGTGATGCTCGTCTTCCCGACGGCTCTCGTGTGAACGCGGTTATTGCTCCCCTTGCGGTTGGTGGCCCCTTCCTCACCATTCGTAAGTTCAAGGCCGATCCGCTCCAGATCGACGACCTGATCCGCTTCGGAACGCTCAACGCTCAGGCGGCCCGCTTCTTGCAGGCCTGCATCGTCGGAAAGCTCAACGTTGTGGTTGCCGGTGGTACCGGTACCGGTAAGACCACCACCCTGAACGTGCTCTCGTCGTTCATCCCCGAAGGCGAACGAATCGTCACCGTTGAGGATGCGAAAGAAATCCAGATGCACCAGGAGCACGTGCTTTCGCTCGAGTCCCGCCCGCCAAACATCGAAGGCAAGGGCGCCATTCACATTCGTGACCTGGTGAAGAACTCGCTGCGTATGCGTCCCGACCGCATCGTTGTTGGTGAGTGTCGTGCAGGTGAGGCCTTGGACATGCTCCAGGCCATGAACACGGGTCACGATGGCTCACTCACCACCGTTCACGCCAACACCCCTCGAGACAGCCTTGCCCGTCTTGAAACCCTGGTGATGATGGCCGGCTACGACCTGCCGATCGGCGCTATCCGCCAGCAGATGTCATCGGCCATCGACCTCATCGTGCAGTGCAGCCGTCTTCGTGACGGTTCTCGAAAGATCACCTACATCTCCGAGGTGCAGGGCATGGAAGGTGAAATTATCACCCTCCAAGACATCTTCCTGTTCGACTGGGCAGCCGGAATGGACGAAAACGGACGCTACAAGGGCCAGCTGAAGCCGGTTGGTGTGCGGCCGAAGTTCGCCGAGAAGCTTGCCGACCAGGGCATCCGTCTTGGCCCAGAGGTCTTCCAACCCGACGGTCCTCGCCGACCAGCACGAGGGAAGTAAACGTGTCTGTAGGAAACGAAACTCGGAGGGCTCGCCCCCAAGGCCGCATCGACGCGCGGCACCGTCACACGCCAAGCGTCGCTGTTGCCTCGCGGCAGCAGCGAGCGCAGATTGCCATCTGGCAGCAGTCGATCGCCTTTTTGTTGATCAGCATGCTCGTCCTGGTCCTTGCCGCCCCTGCGGCCTTGGCTCAAGACGCCGACGCCCCCGTCGAGGCCGAAGAGGCACGCGCCGCAGGCGTCGTGCAGATGATCCGCTCGACCGACGGCTCCAACGGTGTCGTCACCATCGTGCAGGCCGCCGATACCGCACCCGATGTTTCGGTGTCGGTAAACGGCGTCGACTCGGACAACGTGGTTGTCCAACGAGCAAACGAGAGCGACGTCGACGTCGCCACCGTTATCGTCATCGACACCTCGGTGCTCGGCGATACCGGCTTTGAGCACTTCCAAGCCATCGCCAGCGACCTGATCGCCAACAAAGCACCCGGCGAACAGATGGCACTCATCTCCACCGGTTCTGCAGTAAATGTCCGGTCCACCCTCACCCGTGACCAGGGCAAGCTCCTCCAGCGGGTCAGCCAGCTCGAATCCAAAGGTGCGTTGTATCTCTGGGATGGCGTCGACGAAGCCGCTCGCCTGCTTTCAAACACCGCCCGCGGAACCGTTCGCAACGTTGTTGTTCTTACCGCTACCGCCGATGTCACCTCCACCACTACTGCAGCTGCAGCTCGCGGTGAGATGCTGTCGGTCAACGCTATTGGTCACGCATTGGTCATGAACCGTGACGGCGTCGACGTGAACTCGCTCAACCGATTCGCAGCCGAATCGAAGGGTTCAATCAACGTCGTTGGTCAAGAGGCCTTCCCCGACGGACTCGACGAAGCATCGCTGGCCCTTCGGACCTCGGCTACCGGAACCTGGATCGCCAACTTCACCAACGCCGAACTCCCCAACGGCGGCAACATGGCCATCAATGTTGATGGCCGCGACAACAACCTGGCCTTCATCAAGGGCTCGATCACCGCCGGACCCGCCCTCAACCCAATTCCGGTTCCCGAGCGCAACCGCTTTGCGCTAGTGAACGGCGGGTTTGCCCGCATGCTCGGAATCGTCATGGGTGGCTTGGCGATCGCCATGGGAACCTTCGCCGTCTTCCTGCTGTTCCAGAAGCGTGAATCCAGCATTGGTTCGCTTCTTCAGCCCTACGACGAAGACGCCGGATTCGATGACAACTTCGACGACATTGAGGAAAGCGCCTTCGCCTCGAACGCCCTTGTTTCAAAGGCCGTCGACTTCACCGAGGATTTCGCCGACAAGCGTGGACTTCTCGAAGCTGCCGAAGCAAAACTCGAAAAGGCCAACCTGGCCCTTCGACCTGCCGAAGCAATGACCATGTACTTCGGCGCCATCGTTGTCGGTGCCATTCTCGGCCTGATGTTCCGAGGACTGATCGGTGCCGTCATTGGACTTATCGTCGGTGCCCTACTCCCCAACCTGGTCGTGAACTACCTCGGCAACAAGCGTCAGAAGAAATTCAACGCTCAACTTCCCGACATGCTGCAGCTGCTAGCCGGTACCTTGAAAGCCGGTTACTCCTTCATGCAGGGCATCGAGGCTGTCTCGAACGAAGCCGAAGCCCCAATGGGCGACGAGCTTCGCATCGTGGTCACCGAGGCCCAGCTTGGAAAGCCGGTGGAAGAAGCAATGTCCGCCGCCGCCGAGCGTATGGAAAGCCCCGACTTCGCCTGGGCGGTTATGGCCGTGAACATTCAGCGAGAGGTTGGCGGTAACTTGGCCGAGCTCCTCATGACGGTTTCAGACACGATGACCGCCCGCGAGCGTCTGGCCCGCGAGGTTGCCGCACTCACCGCTGAAGGTCGAGTCAGTGCCATGGTGCTTGGCGCCATGCCAATTCTTCTCGGCTTGGCGATGTACGCCATCAACCCGGAATACATCGGTGTGCTCTTCACCGAAACGATTGGATTCATCCTCATCGGTGTGGCGTTCACAGCCATCACCATTGGCTTCCTATGGATGAAGAAACTCATCGAGATCAGGATCTGAGGCCAGGAGATTTCTTATGGAAACCATTCCACCAGAACTAGCGGTTGGCGGCGTTGGCCTTGCCTTGGCGATGGTCATCTACGCCTTTCTCTCGCAGGCTGAGGAAAAGTCGGTCGTTCGCGAATCGCTTCGCCAGCTCGACGGCCCCGAAGATGCCGAGGACTTCAGCGACGAACGGCTCGAAGAGTCGCTTCTGAGCCGTTTGATGGGCCCCTTGGGCGCCGTCTTCAGTAAACTCGGCCGTCGATTCACGCCACACGGCTACATCGAACAGACCCGAACCAAGCATCAGTCTGCCGGCATCTTCGAAGCCGAAGCGGTCGACCGGTTCCTGGCAACCAAGGTCATGCTGGCCATCGGTGTGCTTCCGATGTTCTACATCGTGATGATCCTCAACCCGCTCGGACTGGGCGGCTTGTTGAAGGTCGGTATGTTCCTGGTGTTCGCTGCGGCGATGCTTATGGGACCAGACAGCTCGCTGAACCGTAAGGTCGAGGCTCGCCAGACCGAGATTCTTTCGGGTCTGCCCGACGTGCTCGACCTGCTCACCATTTCGGTGGAAGCAGGTCTTGGTTTCGAACAGGCACTCGATCGCTGTATCGAGAACGTGCCCGGTGCGCTTTCCGACGAGTTTGCCCGCATGCTCGGTGAAACCCGCGCTGGTGCAGCCCGTGCCGAGGCCCTTCGGAACATGGATGCTCGTATCAACGTGCCCGAGGTTCGCTCGTTCATTCTGGCCATTATTCAGGCCGACACCTTCGGTGTTTCGATCGGTCGCGTGCTTCGTGCCCAGGCTGAAGAAATGCGTATCAAGCGCCGTCAGGTTGCTCAGGAGAAGGCGCAGAAGGCGCCAGTGAAGATGCTTATCCCCATGGTGTTCTGCATCTTCCCCTCGATCTTCGTGGTCATTCTTGGCCCTGCGATGATCAACATCTCCAAAGCGTTCTAGCGCACTGCTCCCCAGTGGAAGCAAACGACTGGATCCTCTTCACATGCCGTCTGAACAGGTAGTCGCTGCCGATACGGATCTTTCTGATGTCGACACCGACGTCGACGAGGCCGACGATCGTCCTGATGCTCATATTGAGCACCCGACAGCTCCGACCGCCGGCACGGCAGTTGGCTGCCTCTTCGCTGCCGTTGGTGTGCTGATCGGCTTCAAGAGCCTCGGCGACAACAGCTTCCTTACTCACCTTCAAACCGGTGAGCTGTTCCTTCGAGACGGGTTCTTCACCACCGACCCCTACACGTTCACCGGCGAAGCTGACTCCCCGGTTGTTGTGCAGTCGTGGCTCGCATCGTTGGTGTATGGCGGGTTGAACCAGCTTGGCGGCGGCATCGCCCTGCAGCTGTTCCGAGCCGTGCTTACCGCAGCACTTGCCTGGCTTGTCTGGGGCCTCAGCAGTACCGCCGGCATTACCGACAAGCCCAACATGATGCTTGCCCGCATCGCCTCGGTAGCCCCGGCCGTGTTTCTCGGTCTCATCATGTGGTCTGAGCGTCCGCTGTTGTTTGGTTTGGCCGGTATTGCTGCGGCGCTTTATGTCGCGAACAACGACGTCTCGCCGAAACCACTCGCTGTCGTCGGCTTGATTTGGGTGTGGAGCCACGGCTCCTTTCCGCTGGGCATTGCGCTTCTGGCGGCATTGACGGTTGGCACCCGACTCGATGGCCGCCGCCCCGACCGCGAGCTTCGGGCGTTGCTCTGGCTTACCGCAGGCATGCTGGCTGGCGGTGTCGTCAACCCCTACGGCCCCAAACTTCTTCTGTTTCCCCTCGAACTTCTGCAACGGGGCGAGGTTCTCGGCCACATCGCCGAATGGAAACCGCTCAACCCGGGGTCGTTCCTGGCGCAACTCTTTCTGGTTGGCGCGGTCTTGATGCTGGTCTCGTTGCTGCGGGTTCGTTCCTTCCGCACTGCGCTGGTGGGCCTTACGTTCCTGGGCCTGGCCATCATGAGCGTGCGCAACATGAGTGTTGCCGCCATCGTGTTCGTACCGATCATTGCGCAGGGATTTCACGGAGTCGGCAAGACCCCCGATTCCAGTCGCTCCGAGTGGACCGAAAAGATGACGGTGCTCACCGGCGTCGCGGCAGTGTTTCTTGCCCTCGCCAGTGTGTTCACCCAGCCAACGTGGTCGCTCGACCGCTATCCCATCGACGCCCTCGACTGGATGGAAACCGAAGCCATCCTCGACACCGATGACCCCGTGCGGTTCGCTCACCCCGACTTCGCCGGAAACTTCATCGAGTTGCGATACGACGCCGAGGTGCCAGTGTTCATCGACGACCGGTACGAGTTCCACTCACTCGAACTCGTCAACGACTACCTAGCGCTCTTCTTCGCCGAGGATGATTGGCAGGCGGGCCTCGACCGCTACGACCTCGACATCGTTCTGTGGACCGAGGGATCAGACCTCGCCAAAGCACTCGATGAGTCAGCCCAGTGGACCACCGCCTATGCGGACGACGACTGGATCATCAGTTGCCGGAACAACGCCTGCCCGGCCGATTCCTAGAACTCGAGCCCCAGGGTCAGGTTCCGTAGCGGGCAACGCCTTCGCCATACGCGGCGGTAAAGAGTTCGAGAATCTCGCCGTCGTTCGCGTGACGTCCGGTCTCGTGCTTTGAATACAGCGACGTGCCGTCGACCGTCACGTCGTAGACACCGCTACCACCGGTCACCAGGTTGAGCGAGGCGATGATGTGTTGGTAGTTACTGAGGAGATCGGCGGCGGCGCTCACGGCGCGGCTCGAATAATCTCAAGGGACGCAGTAGGTAATGCTGATCTCGTGCATGGGAAAGTGTAACTCGCCCGAGCGTGTGGGGAGCTCTCCCCAGGGGACAGCGCCCCGTTCCCAGGACAGGACTCGATCCTTATGTTTGGCGGTGGGCGGCGGCCCTTCACATCGGGGTAGCCGAAGTTCCCCGCTTCGAGCTACCCCGATTCCGCACACCATCAGGGAAGAAAGCCAAACCAATGTCTACAAAACCACTGTCCGTTTCCTCTGCTTCTCGCACTCGGTTCTACATCGCCAGGGTCATCACCACGGTGGTCTTTGCGGTACTCGTTGGGGCGGTCTGGGCTCCGGCAGCCAGCGCCGAGCCACCCCCGCCGACCACCGAGCCGCCGGTCAACTTCGGCCTTCACCAGTCGTGGGATCAATCATCGTTCAGCTTTCGCCCTATCAACGCCGTCAGCGGAGACGAGTTCACCGTCACGTTTGACGGCAAGGCCTGCGCAGTTCGGACCGGTCATCGTCCCTCGGCGGTGCAGGGATGCTCCATCTTCAACACCGGGAATGTGGGCGGGACTGCGGTACTGGCGCGAAATCGTGCGGGAGTTGGCACCAAGATTCTCGACACCATCGAGATCGCTCCGCTTGCCCCCGGCGAATGCGGGGCAAACAACCACTGCCCCAACATTCAGGTGACCCAGTATCCCGACGAGCTTCGGTTTGTTTGGAATGGGCCAAGCGGTTCGAGCCGAACCGGTACCACGATCTCTCTTGGCGACAAGGGCTGCACGGTGCGCCACAGCAAGGCGCCAGAAGCGCCCCAGCACGACCTTCACAACCGATGCCGCCGGACGGGGCCCATGCGACGAGGGCGGCCGGTTCGACCGCATTCGAGACAAAAAGATCAGCAACGCTCACACGCAGTACGCCAAGAAGGTCGAACGGGCCGTGGATCGGCTCGAGGACCGACCAAAGAAACTGGCCCGCAAAGTCCGCAAGCTCGCAAAGAACCGAGACGCCAAGATCGCCAAGGCCGAGGCGCTGTTCGCCACCCGTTGCTAGGTTCGCCATGTGACTCCTCCCGCTGACTCCTCTCATCTATCCGGTGATGACATTCGCCGCTACCTTGACCGGATCGGCATCTCCGAAGCGCCACAGGTACACCTTGATTGGCTCACTCGTCTTCAGCAGGCACACCTCAGCTCGGTGCCATTTGAGAACCTCGACGTGGTCGCTGGCCTGCGGGTCACGACCGACCTCGACCACTCCGTTTCCAAGATCCTCGATCTCAACCGGGGCGGATGGTGTTTCGAAGTCAATGGCGCTTTCGCTGCGCTGCTGGAAGCGATTGGGTTCCAGGTGAGTCTGCTTGGCGCTGCTGTGCTGCTCGATGGCCCGTCGAAAGTCATCGACCATCTCACGTTGGAAGTGGTCGTCGACGAGCCTTTCCTGGTCGATGTGGGCTTCGGCGACAGCTTCTCCACCCCGTTGCGGTTGAACAGCGGCGACGCCCAGGATGGCGGCACCGGCGTCTATCAGCTCATTGCCAGTCCGCAGGGCACCACACTCACTCGTCATGACGACGATGGTGTGCCGGCTGCGCAGTACCGCTTCAAACGTGTGGCGCACTCGTTAGAGGACTTCACTCCGGCAAGCGACGCGCTGCAGGGCAATCCCGAGCTGCACTGGAGCAACAAGCCATTCGCAACTCGCCTTATCGAAGGTGGCCCCAAGCGGGTAACGCTGTTGAAGGACCGGCTTAAGATCTCCGGCCCCGGCGAAGAAGAGGTAACCCCAGTCTCCCAACAAGACTGGCCAGCAACCCTAAAGACGTGGTTCGCCATCGAACTAGAACCAATGTCAGCCCAGGGGTCAGACGAAGGGTCAGACGAAGGGTCAGACGAAGGGTCAGACGAAGGGTCAGACGAAGGGTCAGACTAAATAGCGCTCTACGTGGGGCGATACGCGCGCAAGTTCGCGAGAACCGCTTCGTAGCAACGAAGTGCAGACGGTAGGGTCAGACCAGGTGTCAGACCACAAGACAGCCGCGAGGCCGCGACACTCGTGTCAGACACCAGTGTCGCGACCTGGGGAGAAGCAGGGAGTCGTGCCGCAGCGCCAGCGAAGGCCGAGGTAGAAACCAGTGCCCGGTAGCGAAGCGAAGAGAGAGAGCGAGCTAGCGAGCGAACGACCAAAAATGGCGAAAGGCCGGCCCTTTCGGGCCGGCCTTTGCTTTAGAAGCTTTCGCTAAGAGCGAATGGCTTAGTTGTCAACCTTCGAGGCGATCTCGGAGAAGGACTTCGAGGCGCTCTTACCGAGCAGGGTTACTGCTGCGATACATACGACGGCGATAAGTGCAACGAGGAGGGCGTACTCGACGAGCGAGGCACCACGTTCGGTCTTGGTGTGAGCCTTAAGCCAGGTTGCGAGGAAGTTGTACTGAGTCATCATTTTAGGTTTGCTCCCTAAGGGGGTTTTCGATCCCGCCGAATTTCGGAGGGGTTGCTGTGTGTCAAAACAGTGATCGGGAGACCAAGCCGGTTTCTGTATGGGGTATTCGGATCATTCGGGCCAGCGCCGCTAGGGCTACTGGACTAGAAACCGGCCAAAAACGTTGCAACGGCAACGATCTAGGACCTATCGTCGCAGTCGCCGATTTGCCCGAATCCGCCACCGAGGCGCTTCCGTTAGCGCAAAACGAACAACATCGAGGCCGAGGCCTCGATGGTTGATCGCAGATCTGGAAGGTGCGGCGGCTGAGCCAGAGCACTCAGCGGGCCGGATACTCGTTAGCCGAGCGAGTCTCGTGCTAGTCGAGCGAAACGATCCCCATACGCACGGCACGCAGTACCGCTTGGGTGCGGTCTCGGGCATCGAGCTTCTGGTAGATCGAGGCGAGGTGGTTCTTCACCGTCTTCTGACTAATGTACAGCTGCTCGGCAACCTCGGGTGTGGAGCAACCATCGGCGATGAGCTGAAGCACTTCCTCTTCGCGGCGGGTAACGACACGTTCGGTTTCCGGTGCTGGCTGGTCGAGCCGACGAACTTCGTCGAGCATCGATGCCGCAAGCTGGGGCGAAAGTGCGGTGTCACCGCGTGCTGCCATGCGAACTGCTTCGGCGATTTCTTCGGTCGAGCAGTCCTTGACGAGGTAACCGCTGGCTCCGGCCCGGATAGCCGAGGTCAGGACTTCTTGGTCAGCGTGCATCGTCAACATGACGATGGCGATCTCGGAGAAGTCTGAGCGGATCGCCTTACAAGCCTCGACACCGTCGAGCTCGGGCATGGTGACATCCATAAGAATGACTTCAGGGCGAAGGCTGGAGGCGAGGGATACGGCTTCGGCGCCGTCCCGGGCTTCGCCAACAACATCGAATCCCTGCTCGGACATCGAGCGGCTAAGCCCCTCGCGGAGCATTCGGTGATCGTCTGCAATCAACAGTCTGATGGTCATAACAACGAGTTCCTCTGTGAATCCCTTGAGCGCCACACACCGGTGGCACCCACTTCCATCGGTCAAATGGGGAGGGTCATTAGCATTCGGCTATCGGCTTCGGCGACCGCTCGGAACCGCCGATTGGCGGGTCGTGGCGTCCTGGTCAGGCATCAAAACGCATCGGAGGGTCGACCCCTCGCCTGGTTCGCTCACGATCTCGAGCGAGGCCCCGATACTGGCGGCGCGTTCACGCATTCCCATGATTCCGTAGCTGTCGACGCGGCCGGCGCCGATCGGGAAGCCCTTGCCGTCGTCGGTGATCGTGATCTCGGCCTCACCGCCGTTGGATTTCCAGTGCACCGAAGCCGTTGTCGCCTCGGCGTGGCGTTCAACATTCACCAGGGCCTCCTGGGCGATACGCCACATCTCACGCTCTTGGCGGATCGGCAACCGCTTGCCGCTGTCTTCGCTTGTTACCTCGATGTGAAGATCGGATCGTTCGCGGATGCGATCGGCAAATGCTTCGAGAGTGGTGAGCATGTCGGCCGCTTCGCTGACATCGGTCCGGAGGTCATAGAGCGTGTCCCGGACTTCTCGGATTACCTCACGCGTGTCTTCACGAAGCTTCTGAAGGTCGGCGCCAACCTCGAGACCCTTGGTATCTCGCGAGATAATTCGGTCCTGTTCGAATGCCAGGTAGGCCAACGATTGGCCGATGCGGTCGTGCAGATCGCGTGCGATTCGGGTGCGTTCTTCATCGGCGCCAACGGTTCGGAGTCGACCGAACCACCGGGCATTGTCAACAGCCAGAGCAACCGGGTCAATAAAGCCATCGAGGAGTTCGACCTCGCGGTCCGAGTAGACGTTGGGCTCTCGATGTTCGATGGCGAGCAGGCCGATCACCGAGCCGCGAGCTTCGAGGACGGTGTACAGGCCCGATCGCGACGCGCCGGCAAGCCCGGGACCTTGGCTGGAATGAAGATCGTTGACGTGGACGAGTCGGCTCACGGTCATGGCTCGACGAAGCGGCGCGGGGAGTTCGGTTGGGCCAAGACGGCTTGGCCCCTTTGCTCCCTCTCGGCGCAGGACCTGCCAAGTGGCGTCGGTCTCGTCGAAGAGCAGCAGAACGACAGCGTCGAAGTCAAAGAGGCTGCGAAGCCGCGCCATGGTGGTATCGAGCACCTCGGACATATCGAGCGAAGCCGGCAGCGTCTGGGCGATTCGGTGCAGCGAGAACAACAACGCGTTGGCGTCCGACAGTCGCTCCAGGCGGTTGAGAGCGATGGTTCGCTGACGGTCAGCTTCGCCGGAGATACTGCGTGAATAGCCAGCGACAAGGGCTACCAGGAGCAGAATCATCGTCCACTGGGCGGCGTTTCGGAAGTCGGCATCGACCGGACTTACCCCCACGAAGGCCGCAAAACTGATAGCTCCACCGGCAAGCGCCCCGATCCGAAGCGCAAAGGAGAACCCACGGGCGAATCCGGCCACGATCACTGCCGTGAGCAGCGAGAACACGAACGGCGAGTCCCACTTTCCGGTGATGACGACGGCGGCTACGTGAATGCCCACCTCACCGAGGAGGAGGAAGAACCCTCGGAGCTCCCCCGTGTAGCGGATGGGGCTGATCGTTCGAAAGATCGTGTAACCAACCAATGCGCCGCAGACCGCGACAACCCGCCAAGCCGAGGTGAGAAAGCCCGGAATCGAAAGCGCTAAGGAAACGGCGGTGGTTCCCCATCGAATGGCAAGGATTGCGGGCCGGAATGCGGCGACGCGATCGTTCATTTCCAGGTCACTGCCGCTGGTTTCTCGAAGTGGCGTGCCAAAGGTGGCGCGGCTCACCGCTCGTGAACCCGCTCGGCTTTGCCGAAGACGAAGCGCGCCACGCCGGGCGCCCGCAGGGACAGCATCGTCGGGCCGGTCATAGGGCTCGAGTGCCGCGTCGGCCGTGGTTGGTTCGTCGTCGTCAGCGTGTGGTGTTGGCATTGAGGTAGTTGGATGCCCCGCCCGTAGGAGCGAGGTGATCCGTTTGACCTATCGGCCAAGGGCTCCCAGAATCAATCGGTCGAAGATGCGGAATGCTGTCCAGCTGCGCTACGTTGCGCCGATGCTTGAGCTTGGATTGACCGGCGGAATCGGAAGCGGAAAATCGACGGTCGCTCAGAAGTTGGTCGACAAGGGCGCCAAGTTGATCGATGCCGATCAGATCGTTCGAGATCTCCAGGCGCCCGGAGCACCCGTGTTTGTAGCCATGGTTGAACGCTGGGGCGCCAAGATCGTCGGCGACGACGGCAACCTCAACCGTGCGGCCGTTGCCGACATCGTCTTTGGCGACACCGACGAGCTCGATGCGCTCAACGGCATTGTGCATCCTTCGGTGGTCACCAAGATCGCTGACCTGATGAAGGAATTCGCCGACGCCGATGCCGCCAGTGGTTCGAACACCGTCGTCATCAATGACATCCCGCTGCTGGTCAACAAGGACGGAAAGAGCGAACGTCCCGAGTACGACCGGTTCAAGGGAATCATCGTCGTCGATGTGCCGGTGGAGGTAGCGGTTGCCCGTTTGGTGGAGTTCCGAGGTTTCGAAAAGAGCGACGCCGAGGCCCGCATCGCCAGTCAAGCCAGCCGCGAGCAACGCAAAGCGGTTGCCGACTTCGTGGTCGACAACTCTGGAACCATGGACGACCTCGATCCGCAGATCGATACGTGTTGGGAGTGGATTGAGACGCTGCGCAAGGGCACCAGCGAAGGCGCCGGCTAACGCCTCTCTCTGAATGTGCTGTCCAGTCGATCGGCTGCGCTAGCCAGCACCGACCCAACCAGGAACGCGGCGGCGCCCCACCAGAGCGCAGGGGTTACACCGCCCACCAGTGCAATTGCCGCTGCGGCCAGACTTCCACCGACAACGCCGATGCCATTGGCCAGACTTAGAAACGAGTGAACGGTGGCTCGGCTTTCCTGGTCGGTGTGCGGATTCGCCCAAGCAAACACCACCGGATAGAGCGTTTCGCGGGCCGAATCGGCGATCATCAGGCCGATGGCGATGCCGACGATGGGCAGTATCGCAACCATCGCGAGTCCCACCGAAGTGGTGAAGATCAACCCGGCAGCAAGCACTCCCAATCCTGAGCCACCATCGACCTTTCGCTCGACCAAACGCGTCGCTCCGGCCCCGGTGAGCGCAACCACCACAAACAGCGCACCGGTAAAGGCCAGCGAACCATCACCAAAGTCGCCTTGGGTGAGAAACCGTGCATACCCGAGGCGGTCGATGACCTCTTCGCCCAGTCCCACCACAAAAACCACCACGAGCAAACGACGAATCACGGGGTTTCGGCCCGCCACCTTGCGCCCACCACGAAAGATCGATGCCATCGTTGCCGGCGGAGCATCGCTGGGCGCGCTCGGGTCCGAAGGGTTACCGGCGCGAGCATCGTCGCTCAGCCGAGTCGACACAAGAACGCCGCCGACAATGGCGACCACGCCGCACGCGACGATCGCTCCGCGAAGCGACCACATGCCGACCAACACCACAACTGGCACCGAAGCCGCGGTGACCAGCAGCACCAGAAGCTGTCGCCGGACGATCATTGCCCCGACCACCTCGTCGCGGTCGTCGGTTTCGGAAAACTGATCGGTGAGCCATGCGATGTCGGCTCCACTGCGAAACGTCCAGCCCAACCCCAGCACGGCCGAACTCAACAAAAGCACCCAGTAGGCGTCGCTGATTGCGTGGAGCAACATCGAGCCACCGACCAGGAGGAACGAGAGCATCACCGAACCGGCACGACTGAACCGATCTGCGATGACGCCGGTTGGAATTTCCGAAACCAGCACCGCAAGCTCAAGCGCAGCTCCCAACATAATGAGCTGGTACGCGCTGAGCTCGAGCTCTTCAACCCACCACACGATGGCGACCAGGTAGAACGCCCAGATCGGAACCTCGGAGATAATGCCGATCAGGTTGAAGGTTGGCCGCGACCGTCGTGCGCTATCCACGGCGGGCAAGCAACAGGAACTCGTGGCTCGTGAGCGTGGGTTCGTTGCGGCCATATGCGCCCGGTGACACCGACCACACCTGTTCGGCTTTCAACCCGACGGACGCGGCCAGAAGACGCAGTTCGCGAGGCGTGAAACAGCTCGTCCACAGCTCGGCCTCGACCTCGTTGCCGGGGATATCGCGCACCACGGTTGTCTCGCTGTTCACGCCTCTCGCCGCATCGAAGGTGTCATGATCTTCAAGGAATTGCACTTGGAAGTACGCGGAGAACGCCGAGACCGCCAAGGTTCCGCCGGGCTTGAGCGCTCGGCTCATACCGGCGAGCACTTCGGTGTCGGGGTCAAGCGCCGCCTGGTCTCCTCCCGGCCCCCCGGCAAGGCCAAACGCTCCCTGGCAAAGCGAGATCACGGCATCGAATTCCTTGTCGAACGCCATCGCTCGGGCATCGACCCGAGTGAACGTGGCACCCGGCGGAGCGCCCTCATTGGCTATGTCGACAAACTTCTGCGAGATATCGATGCCATGCACCTCGAACCCCAACTCGGCCAGGGCATACGCGTGGCGTCCCGGGCCACATCCCACATCGAGCACCCGCTGCCCCGGCTGCAAACCTAGCGCGTCGACGAGAAAGCCCACCTCCTGAGCGGTACCGCGGGTAAAGGAGTACTTCAGGTATGCGTCGCCCATGTGGTCGGCGAGTGGTTCGAACCAGTGGTCGGCTTTGGACGAACCCGAATCGGCGGAATTCACTCCCCTACTATCCTCCAACTCGGCTTCGGTTGATCGCTATTTTGCGTCGGCCCACGTCTTGGCGAACGTGAGGTTCACTTCGAGGGGAACTCGCAGCTCAAAGGCTTCGCCCATGACGTTGGTGGTCATCGTTTCCATCGTGTCGCGCTCGCCCTCGGGGACCTCGACCACGATCTCGTCGTGCACCTGCAAGATGATTCGCGACTCAAGATCGGAGGCTTCGAGCTGCTCGTCGAGGTTCACCAGCGCCACCTTGAAGATGTCGGCAGCGAGCCCCTGGATGCCGGCGTTCATGGCCTGCCGCTCGCCGGCCTGGCGGATGCGGAAGTTCGATGATGAAAGCTCGGGGATCTGGCGGCGCCGACCAAAGAGTGTTTCGGTGTAGCCGCGCTGTCGAGCTTCTTTCACCGTGTCGTCCATATAGGCCTTCACCGCAGGAAACGCTGCGAAGTAGGCATCGAGGATGTCGGCCGCTTCGCTGGTGGGGATGGCAAGTCGCTGGCCGAGACCGTAGGCCTCCATGCCGTAGGCCAACCCGTAGGACACCATCTTGGCCTTGGATCGCTGCTCGGTGGTGACGGCATCAGACGCAACATCGAATACCCGCGATGCCGTGGCGTTGTGGATGTCGTCGCCGTTCTCGAAGGCGGTGATCAGGCCCGGATCCTCAGCAAGATGGGCGATACAGCGCAACTCGATCTGGTTGTAGTCGGCGATGAGAAAGTCGACGCCATCGCCGGGGATGAACGCTTTCCGGAAACTCTTGCCCGCCTCGGTGCGGACGGGAATGTTGTGAAGGTTCGGGGCGTCTGACGAGAGCCGCCCGGTGCGCGCCACGGTCTGGTTAAAGGTGGCCCGAATCCGGTCGTCGGGCTGCACGGCAGCGAGGAGACCTTCGCCGTAGGTGGACCGCAGCTTTTCGACCTCGCGGTAGTCGAGCAGGTGATCGATGATCGGGTGTTCGCCCCGAAGCTTCTCGAGCGATGCGGCGTCGGTGCTGTAGCCGGTCTTGGTTTTCTTCTGTGGCTTGAGCTCGAGCTTCTCGAACAGAATCTCGCGGAGCTGCTTGGTGGAGTTGACGTTGAAATCTTCGCCGGCCTCTTCGATAACCGCTGCCCGCAGCCGCTCGGTATCGGCTTTGAGTTGATCGCGAAGGCGGGTGAGTTCGGCCCGGTCGACGCCGACACCGACGTTCTCCATCTTGGCGAGCACTCGAACAAGCGGCACTTCGATGGTGTCGTTGAGCTCGCGAAGGCCCTGCGCGTCGAGCGCTTCGGTCATTGGCGCGATAAGCCGGTCGACGGCAAGCGCTCGGCGAGCCGCCAACAAGGCTGGATTCGCACCAGCCGATTCACCGTCGGTGGCACCAAAGTCGAGTTGCCCCTCGGCTACGGCTGGCTCGCCATCTTCGTCGTCGGGAAACGCAAAGTCGGCGTAACGACGGAGCAGGTCGGGCAGGACGTAGCGGGTCTCGGCCGGGTCGAGCAGATACGCCGCCAGCATCGTGTCGAGCCGCAACGACCGGGGGTCGATGCCGCGATCGAGAAAGGTATGCGAAAGCGTCTTCGCATCGTGGGTTGCCAACGGCCTCCCACCACTTTGCGTGAGCGCGGTAAGTGCCTCGACCACCGAAGGATCGCTGACGATATCGGGCGACAGCCAGGTGACTTCGCAGTCGGTTGCGTTGGTGACGATGGCAAGGCCACCGGCGACCGGGTCTTCGCCCTCGGCCATTGCCAGCAACTCCGATGATGCCGCCAACTCACCCAGCAGCGTCACGGCATCGGCCGCCGATTCGATGACCACCAGCTCTGCTTCGAGCACCTCGGCGGTGCCAGCGTCGTCGCCAAGGCGGCCTTCGAGAACCTCGTTGAGGCGGTCGAACAACGAACGGAACTCGAGGAACTCGAAGAGCTTGCGCACTTCTTCGATGTCGACCTCGCCCATGACCAGCGAGTCGAGATCGACCCCGTGGGGCACCTCGCGAAGAAGCTTCATCATCTCAAGGTTGGACCGAACGTTGGCCTCGTTCTCGCCCAGGTTCTCGCGCAGCTTCGGCGTTTGTTCGTCGAGGTGTTCGTAGATGCCGTCGATGCCGCCGTATTTGTTGATGAGCTTGGCGGCGGTTTTCTCGCCGACCCCCGGAACTCCCGGAAGGTTGTCGCTCTTGTCGCCCCGCATCGACGCATACGCCACATAGCTGGTGGGGTGCACGCCGGTGCGCTCGACGATGCCCGCCTCGTCGTACAGCACGTAGTCGGACACGCCACGCTTGTTGTAGAGAACCTTGATGTGGGGATCCTCGACCAGCTGGTAGGCGTCGCGGTCGCCGGTAACGATGATGGAGGTATCGCCCCGGTCGCGAAGCTCGGTGGCGAAGGTGGCAAGGATGTCGTCGGCCTCGTAGCCCGCCATATCGACGATGGGGAGCTGCAACACCTCGGCCACCTCACGAACGATGCCCATTTGCTGTCGCAGAATGTCGGGCGCAGCTTCACGGCCGGCCTTATAGGTGTCGACCATCTTGTGCCGGAAGGTTGGCTCGGGTCGATCGAACGTAACCACCACGCCGTCGGGCTTGTGATCGCGAATGAGGTTGATGAGCATCGACGTGAACCCGAACACGGCATTGGTGACCTGCCCAGACTTGGTAGCCATATCGGTGGGCAGCGCAAAGAACGCCCGGTAGGTAAGCGAGTTTCCGTCGATGAGCATGTACGTCTTAGCCACGTCCGAACAGTAGTCCTCCACCACGACAGGCCCGACCCGGGCGATACTTCTATGGTGCAGAACCAGAACGCAACGGGACAGAACCTTTCTGGCTCGGATCGACTCGGCCAAGATGCGGTCGAGCGGTGGTTTATTCGGCAGGGCCTGCCCCATGCCATCCATGACTATGCGGCCAGCACCGACGTCCTCACTCGAGCAGCGCCTTTTCTGAGCCTGGTCTTCCTGCTGGAAGCCACGGCAAGTTTTGGCGATCAGTTCTCGGGTTGGAGCCAGGCACTTGTTTTTGTGCTGGCGGTCGCCGTCCTGCTCGCAGGTGTGGCACTGCTCAACACCTACCGCAAGCGGCCCAAGTTTGCGCTCCCGAACACCATTGGACTGGCCGAGACCGCGCTGTTCGTTTTTGGGCCGCCATTCTTGCCGCTGCTGTTTCTGGGCGACGGTTCGGGCTTCCTGCTCCTGGCCCTGTTCAACATCGTTCTTCTGGGTGTCACCTACATGGTCGTGAGTTTCGGGATGATCCCCATGTTTCGATCCGGCGCCCGCCACATTGTCCGAGAAGTCGGCGGTTTGGGGCGACTCATGCTCAAGTCGCTGCCACTCCTGCTGCTCTTTGCCACGTTCTTGTTTCTCAACGCCGAGATGTGGCAGGTAGCGCACGGATTCACTCCGGTGTTCTACACAATTTCTGTCGGCTTCGTGGCGGCGATAGCGTTTGTCTTCCTCGCGCTCCGGATTCCGGCCGAGACCGCGTCGCTTGCCGGGTTCGACACCTGGGAAGACGTCTGCCACCGGGCATTCACCTGCGGAGCCCCGGTTGAAACCCACAAGCGAAAAGCGTTGCACGACCCCCCAAAGCCCGACCCGCTGGCCTGGGTCGACCGGCTCAATATCGGTGTTCTGCTCTTCATGCGCCAGGCGGTGCAGGTGTTCCTGGTTGCGATGGTCATCGGCGCGTTCTACATCTTGTTCGGCCTCTTCACGGTTCGCAAAGAAACCATCCTCCAGTGGACCGAACTTACCGAGGCGACCTTCGCCGACCGGTCGATCTATGAGATGGTGCTGTTCGGAACCGAGGTGGCGCTCACCTGGGAGTTACTTGCGGTGTCGGGCTTTATCGCTGCGTTCTCGGCGCTCCAGTTTTCGGTGTCGCTGATAACCGACGACACCTACCGCGAAGAGTTTTTCAACGACGCGGCCAACGACGTGCGCAATGTCCTCGCTGTGCGGGCGCTCTACCTGAACGATATATACGCCCACGAGTCCCAATCCGACGAAAGAAATGCCGACGAGAGGAATTCCGACACCGAGGGCGACGGATCAAAGTGACGCGAGAAACTCCAGCAACGCGTCGTTGACGGCATCGGGCGCTTCCTGTTGTACCCAATGGCCAGCGCCATCGACGCGCACATCGAACCGTAGGTCGTCGAACCGGTCGGCTATCGGGTCGGTCCGACAGCTGAGATCCCGGTCGGCGTTGTCGACAACAAAGTCGGCGGTGCCGCCAAGGAACATCGCCGGCATAGAAAGCGTGGCCTCGTGCCAGGGTTTGGTGAGCAACCAGTTCCGTTCGAGGTTTCGGTACCAGTTGATGCCGCCACCAAAACCGGTCCGGGCAAACGCTCGGCAGTAGTTCTCGAATTCGCCAGCAGACAGGAACGACGGCAGCGCAGCCGCGGGAGCATCGGATTCGCGCTCTTCGCTACCTCCGCCCCAATACATTCCACGAAGCGTGGCGATTGGGTCGGCGTCGAGCGCCTGCTCCCTCGGCGGATCGGTGGTCTGAAACGCAAGCATGTACCCGAACGGCCCATCGGGGTTCTCGGCCTCGATGGTCGACAGGAAGCTTCGATCGCCGCGTGGCTGATACGGCACGCTCATCAGTGCCAGACCACGCACCCGGTCGGGCCGAAACAGGGCAAGGTGCCACGCCACGATGGAACCCCAGTCGTGCCCCACCACCACCGCTTCATCGATGCCGAGCCGATCGAGCAGGGCAACCGCATCGCCGGTGATGGCAAAGATGTCGTAATCCTCGACGTCGTCGGGACAGTCGCTCCAGCCGAAGCCGCGCTGATCGGGACAGATCACCCGGTAGCCGGCATCGGCGAGCACCGGCAGTTGATGGCGCCACGAGTAACCGATCTCGGGAAAACCGTGCAGCATCAGCACCGCGGGCCCCTGGCCTTGCTCGGTGACTGACAGGGTTATGGGAGGTACCCCGACCTGATGCTTATGAATTGTGGCTGCCATGGCGAAGATCAGGTGGCGATTTCTCGGCCATCGAGCAGTTCCTGAGCAATAGCCCGCATCGATTTCCGTTCGGCCATCGCCGACTTCTGAATGAAATCGAAGGCCTCGCTCTCGGTCATCGACTGCTCGTCCATGATTTTGCCCTTGGCCCGGTCGACGAGCTTGCGTACCTCAAGCCGCTCTTCGAGTTGGTCGACCTGGTCGGAGATCGCCTGGTATTCGCGATGACGGGCCAGCGCTATCTCGACCGCAGGAACCAGCTCGCTGCTCTGAAATGGTTTGATGAGATAGGCCAACACGCCGGCATCGCGGGCCTTTTCGATCAAGTCACGCTGGCTGAACGCCGTGAGTATGACCACCGCGGCGCCCCGCTCCTGACTGATTTCGCGGGCGGTTTCGATGCCATCCATTCCCGGCATCTTGATATCGAGGATTGCAACGTCGGGGTTGAGTTCGCGCACCAGTCGAACCGCTTCGTCGCCACGGCCCGTGTCGCCGACCACGTCATATCCTTCAGCCTCAAGGGTCTCCTTCAGGTCGAGTCGAATGATCGCTTCATCTTCGGCAATGACCACTCGCACCGAAGCAGGTGATGATGATTTTTCGTCAGCCATGAGGCAAGAGTTCTCGTTCTGCGTTCGTTCGAAGGGGTTCTGGGTAAGAGTTCTTAGAAGATCGGGTAGCTGGGAGAAGCGGTCAGAGCCGATCGAGCAGCTCATCCTGGCTCTGCTCGAGCGTCGAGACCTTTGCTTGGAGCTCGTCTCGATGGCGACTCATCGCCGCCACATGCTTCTCTGCCTCGCGATGATCGCGTCCGGCGCCCGGCGTTTCCGACACCAGAGATCGCATTCGGGCGTCTTCGGCTTCGTCGGCGAAGTGCGCGAGTTGCTCGTTTGCGACGTGAAGTTCGGAACGGAGCTTCTTGAGCTCGGTCGATACTTCGATAAGGCGGCGTTCCACCAGCGACTTGGACACCACTCCACTCTAGGAGCTGGTGTCGATTCGCACCCAACTAGTAATCGGCGTGAGCTACCCCGCCTCTTATTGACCCGCCTCGCCATTGACCTCGGCCACGAGATCCATCAGTTGCCCCAGGCCAGCAACCTGGTCGTCGAGGGTTTCGCCCATCGGACCCACCCGAAGCTCGTCAACACCGCAGTCCCGGTACTCGCGAAGTCGGCGACGAACATCGTCGGGTGAACCGATCAGATTCTGCCCGAGCCCAATCTCGATGGGCACCCGAGCGGCAGCACCAGCTCGATCACCGGCCAGCCACAGACTCTGGACCGCAGCCACATCGTCGGCCCAGCCCTGCTTTGCGAAGGCGTTGTTGTAGAAGTTGTCGTCCTTGGAACCCATGGCCCCAAAAGTGAAGGCAAACCCGTCGGCGTGTCGCCGAGCAGCGGTTTCGACGTCGTCGGTAAACTCAACGCCTACCGACACGGTGATGTCGATGTCGTCAAACGAGCGACCAGCCGAATCGGCTCCGGCTCGCAGTTCGTCAAAGAACGCGTCGGCGGTCTCGCAGAAGAACGAGTTGCCGATCCAACCGTCGGCCATCGCGCCGGTGAGACGAAGGTTGGCCGGCCCGAGCGACGCAACATATATGGGTACCTCGGTTGGCGAGGCCGCCGACCGAATCGGTTTGCCAGCGCCGCCCGGCAGCGGAAGCTGATAGTGCGCACCGTCATAGGACAACCGCTCGCCGCTGGCGGCCATTCGGACGATCTCGATGGTCTCGCGAGTGCGGGCAATAGGCCGATCGAACTTCACGCCGTGAAATCCCTCCATCACCTGCGGGCCGCTGGTACCGAGCCCCAGCAGAAAACGGCCGTCCGACAACTTCTGAAGAGTCATGGCCGTCATCGCCAACATCGCCGGAGTCCGGGTGCCGATCTGGGCGATAGCGCTTCCCAAGCGGATCTTGTCGGTCACGGCCGCTGCCGCACCCAGCGGGGTCATGGCGTCATACGCCCACGCCTCGGGCACCCACGCGGTCCTCACGCCAAGCCGCTCGGCCTCGACCACGTAGTCGAGCCCGGCCTGATCGATGGGCATCGCCCATACGCCGATCGACAGTGTCATTGAGTTTCTCCCTTATGTTCGGTATGTTCGGCCCATCTGGCCCATGCTCTGCAGCATTGCGGTTGCGACATTGTCGTTTATGACATCAGGCACCGGCTGTGGGCCGGCGGCCAGGTCGCTACCCGTGTCTACCAGCGCCGCCAGAGAGCGGGCCTGCAGCGTGAGCCCCAGGTCCATCGCCTCGATGGGGTTTCCGTTGCCGCCAACCGCAGCAAGGTTGACGATCCGCCCGTCGGCGATCGAGAAGATTTCGGCTCCCGATGGAAGGTCGTGCCGCTTGAGCGATGGCGAGAGCTCCGACCCAGGAGCAACGAGTTCCAAACCCCGAATGTCGATCTCGTTATCGTCGTGTCCGGCATTCACCAGCAGCGCACCGTCGGGCAGTTGTTGGATGGTGGCAAGGTTCACCACATCGGGGCGACCGGTTGCGGTGATCACCACGTCGGCGGTGTCGGTAACCTGCGAAGTTCCGGCCACATCGAACCCATCCATTGCCGCTTCCAGAGCTTTGATGGGGTCGATTTCGACCACCACGACGTCGGCGCCTCGCTGGCGGGCGTAGAGCGCGATCCCTCGGCCACACCAGCCGTAGCCAAACACCGCGATTCGTTTCTTGTGGAGCGACATGTTGGTGACTCGCACGACGGTATCGACGACCGATTCGCCAACCCCGTGCTTGTTTTCAACGATCGATTTCAACGGGCTGTCGTTGATAACGATCACCGGGAACGACACGTTGCCGGCGTGCTCTTCGCGGAGCCGGAACGCCCCCGAGGTGGTTTCCTCGGTAGCGCCCACCGGCCGATGGCCGCCGGCCAGGCACGCGGCGATCAGTTCGGCACCGTTGTCAAGCACCAGATCGGGTTTGGTCGCAGCGATCCGTCGCAGGTTTGCCGCCGTTTCGCTAGGTCCGTCACCCGGGCGATCGAGAATCTCACAGCTTCCGGCTGTTGTGGCGTCCTGAGTAAGGACTTCGACGGTTCCGAACTGGGTGGTGCCCTCGTTCCCCATCGCAATGATCTGCGCGCCTCCGGCTACTAGCGCCTCGATCAGCACCGCAGTCTTCGGTTCGATATGCAGCCGAAACCCAATCGTCAGCCCCGCGAACGGCCGACTGACCTCAAACTCAGCTCCAGCCGCAACCAAAACCGGCATATGCCGCCGAGCCCAAGCAATCCGCCCGAAAGCAACAGAACCGTCAGTAGAAAGATCTCCACCCATAGAGGATGGAGTCTCACAGACTCACCAGCTCAGAGACCAGCCCCGAGGTTTTCGTTCGAGCAGAGCGAGAATGAAAACCTCGCCAAGTGGGGAATCCCCGCAAGAGGGTGACGAACGACAGGTGCATTTGAGCGAACCTTTCTTGAACCCCGAGACTCACGAACTGATTCGCCGTCTCGGTCGCTGAGGTAGCGAATATTGCCGGTTGTGATCGGGTTTGTGGCGATTTCCTTTGTGTCGTTATGCGTGGCCTGATGCTGATGATGCCCGCACTGAGACCCGCCGCCGGTATCTGGCTGTCAGCCCCAGGAGCTATCGTGTCTGCATGGCAAACGGAAAGACCTGGAACGCCGAAGAGCTGCTGGCGATGACACCTAACGAACGAGACGAACTCGTTCGCTCTGGTCTCGTTACAGATATCGACGAGATTCCCGGAGAGCTCCTGGACCTGGCCAAAGCCGACATCCGGGCGCACATCGCAGCGAACGAAGCCACCACGACCGAGTCGTGACCGACCGCCGACCCGTCAAGGTCGATGACCGCTTCCTAGAACTTCTCGACCAACAACTCGGCGAGCACCGCGGACCCAACGGCGAGCCCTCAGCAACAGACTTCCTCCTCGTCGATCTCCCACCCATTGCCGATCTGTTCGCTACAGGATTCGAACAGCTAATGACACCAATCCCCGACCGGCCCGACTACCGCGCAGCGCTCCTCGTCGGCACACTCGTACCCCGAGTCCTCGTAACGGGCGTCCTTGACACAGACGGGACCGTCAAACTGACACAGACGGGACCGTCAAACTCATCAGCGTCAGATTCGACCTCAACGCCGACCAATAGCCGAAAGCATGTGCCGCCGACAGCGCCCATATAAACGGCCAAGTCTCCTCGTTTGGGTCGGTTTCACCCTGAACGATACGAGCCGAAATCACTCACTTGGGTGGCTGGTCCTTCACACTGTGCTAGCCAGATGCGCCCGCGGACGCATCTGGTGACTGACAGTGTTGAGAACGTCACTTTGTGCTCTTTAGACGCTCCCGCGGGAGCGTCTATTGGGTCGCCGCTCGACTCGCCTCGAGATGAGCGAATTCGCCACCTCCGCAGACAGCACCGACAATTCTCACCGGGCATAGCCACTCGGCGAATGGCACTTCTGCACGCCCCCGATCCGGCAGCTCGACCAGTCGGATCATTCAAAGTGATGTTGAAACCAAAATGAGCACGTACTTCGTTAGTGCCCGGGGCGGGACTTGAACCCGCACGCCCTTTCGGACAGAGGATTTTGAATCCTCCGCGTCTGCCATTCCGCCACCCGGGCGGGTGGGTTCGTGAGAACTCTGCGACTGGAGAGTGTAGCGGCGCGCTCGCTACCGGTAGCACCCGGGGTGCGCGATTCGGGTTGTTACCGGCGGGGACATGAGGTTGTTACCGGCGGGTACATGGAACAGCACTGCGAAGACTGCAAGACTTTGATGAAACCCTTTTGGGATCGAGTTGGTCAGAGTCCTGAGCAGCTCACCAAGGCCAACAGGAGGCCTCGACGCACATGATCGTTTTCACTTTCCCCGGTCAGGGGTCTCAGAAACCCGGCATGGGCGAACCTTGGGCCGACCACCCGTCGTGGGAGCTTGTGGCCGAAGCGTCTGACGCTGCGGGCCGCGACGTTGCCGATCTCCTACTCACCGCCGACGCCGACGAGCTCAAAGAAACCCGCAACGCACAGTTGGCAACGTTTGTTCTGAGCATGGTCACCCTCGATGCCGTGAGTCGTGTCGGTGCTGAAGCCGCAGGGTATGCCGGTCACTCACTCGGCGAGTACAGCGCGCTTACCGCAGCGGGTGTGCTCGACTTTGGCGATGCGGTTCGTTTGGTTACCGAACGGGGCGACGCCATGCAGGCGGCTGCCGACGAGCGTCCTGGCGCCATGTCGGCCATCCTGGGCCTCGACGACGATCAGGTCGATATTGCCTGTGCTCGGGTAGCCAACGATGTTTGGGTTGCCAACTACAACGCTCCTGGCCAGGTCGTCATCGCCGGAACCGCCGAGGCGGTCGAACAGGCGGGTGTTGTTGCGAAGGAACTTGGCGCGAAGCGGGCGATGTCGCTTCCCGTCGGAGGCGCGTTTCATACCCCGCTGATGGCGCCCGCCCGCGAACGCCTTGCCAAGGCCATCGATCAGGCCGAGATTCGCGATAGCGACAGCACGGTCGTTGCCAATGTCGATGCAGCAGCCCACACCGAAGGCGGCGACTGGGCTGATCTTCTCAATGCGCAGCTTTGCAGCCCCGTACGCTGGAAACACTCGCTGCACACCCTCGCCGATCTTGGCTTTGGCACCTTTGTAGAACTGGGCCCGGGCACCGTTCTCACGGGAATGGCAAAGCGCACCATCAAAGGCTCGCGGACCCTGTCGGTCAGTTCGCCACTCGATATCGACAATCTTCTCGAGACCCTTGCCGGATCACCGGCATCAGAGGTCGGTGCTCTTTCCGAACGAGCGGTCGAAGGCGAGCATCTCTTTGCGATCGAGCGACTGGTCGTCAGCCCAAAAGCTGGCGTGTTCAAGCGGGCTGAAGGTATCGAAGATGACGCCTCGATTTCGCCCGGAGATCTTGTGGGCTTTGTGGGCACTGCCGAGGTGCGGTCGCCGTTCGCTGGCCAGATCAAGGGCTTTCTTGCGCTCGAAGGCGAGCGGGTCACCTCCCGTCAGCCCCTGGCGTGGCTCCAGGTCGCTCACTGATGACGGGCGCCCGCATTACCGGCTGGGGCACCGCCCTTCCCGACAAGGTTCTTTCCAACGTCGACCTCGAATCGATGATGGACACCAGCGACGAGTGGATTCGCGAGCGCACGGGTATTTCCGAGCGTCGTATCGGCGGACTCACCAGCACGTTGGCCATCGAGGCCGGCCAGCAAGCTATTGAAAGAGCGGGTGTCGATCCGGCCAGCGTCGATCTTTTGATTCTCGCCACCAGTTCGGCCGATCAGATCATGCCCGCTACCGGCCCAACCGTGCAGAACGAGTTGGGTCTCAACTGCGGCGCGTTCGATCTCAACGCTGCCTGCTCTGGTTTTGTGTACGGCCTTATCAATGGCTTCGGCATGGCGGCTATTGGTTACGAGCGCGTGCTGGTCATCGGATCCGACATTCTCACCTCGTATCTCGACTTCGACGATCGCGGCACGGCCATTCTTTTTGGCGACGGCGCCGGAGCGGTCATGCTCGAACCAGCCGAAACCACCACCCTGCTCGGCAGCGATCTCGGGTCTGACGGTTCCACCCGGCATCTGCTCTATATCGACCACGGTGGCCACCTCAAGATGAAGGGCAAAGAAGTCTTCCGTCATGCGGTGCGGGCCATGGTCGATTCGTGCCAGAAATCGCTCGATCAGGCTGGACTTCACCCCGACGACATTGCGGTCATCGTGCCGCATCAGGCAAACATCCGCATCCTCGACAGCGCATGCGCAAAGCTCGGAATTCCCATCGAAAAGGCCGCCAAGGTTCTCGACCGTACGGGCAACACGTCGGCGGGTTCGGTACCGCTTGCGCTTGCCGATGCGCTGGCCAAAGACTGGATCAAACCGGGCGACAATGTGCTCTTCACCGGCTTCGGTGCCGGCATGACCTGGGGCAGCGCAATCATTCGGTGGGACGCCTAGTCCGCCAAATGATCGACACTCCGAATAGTCGAATAGTCTCGACGAATCATGACTGAATCCAGCCCTGTCTCCAGCCCGGTATCGCGAGTCGTTTTCATCACCGGAGGCAACCGCGGAATCGGTCTTGCCACCGCCGAGGCCTTCGCCGCAGCCGGCCACAAGGTCGCCGTGACCTACCGGTCCAGCCCGCCCGACACCGCCACCAACCTCCTGGCGGTGCAGTGCGATGTTAGCGATGCCGAGCAGGTCGACGCCGCCTTTACCCAGGTCGAGGAAGCCCTTGGCCCGGTCGAGGTTCTGGTATCCAACGCCGGAATCACCAAAGACACCCTGCTGCTGCGAATGGGCGAAGATGACTTCACCGACGTGCTCGATACCAACCTGGTCGGCGGTTTCCGAGTCGCGAAAAGAGCCGTGAAGTCGATGATGCGGGCCCGTTTCGGACGAATCATTTTCACCTCATCCATCGTTGGCTCGGCTGGACAAGCCGGACAAGCCAACTACGCGGCATCAAAGGCCGGTCTCCTTGGTCTAGCCCGCTCGCTCGCACGCGAATTCGCCAGCCGCAACATCACCGTGAACCTTGTGGCCCCCGGGCCAATCCAGACCGACATGATCGATGCCCTCAACGACGCCCAGCGCGAAGCCATCACCGGCGCCGTGCCGATGGGGCGCGTTGGCGAGGCAAATGAGATCGCTGCCGCCATTACTTTCCTGGCCTCCGACGACGCTGGCTTCATTACCGGAGCTGTTCTGCCCGTCGACGGCGGGATGGCGATGGGCTGATGACACATCGGTCAGCAGCACGGGGCAGAATGAACACCTACTACCCACCCGGCCCGTCCGGGTAACGAAGAAAGAAAAGAGATCTACCAATGAGCGACGAAGCAAATTTCGAGCGTTTCACCAAATGCGCCGTCGAGGTGCTCTCCGTCGAGGAGGCCCAGGTCACTATGGAAGCCAACTTTGCCGATGACCTCGACTCCGACAGCCTCGACCTCGTCGAGCTCGTCATGGCACTCGAAGAAGAATTCAACGTCAGCGTTGAAGAAGAAGAACTTGAGGGAATCGACACCGTAGGCGCCGCCTACAACCTCATTATCTCGAAGCTCTAATGACGCTCAAGCGGGTCGCCGTCACCGGAATCGGCGTCGTATCTCCGTGTGGTCTCGGCGCGCAGGCCTTCTTCGAGGGACTGTGCGGCGACGCGCCCGAGGGCGAACGCCGGATTCACGACTTCGATCCTGCCCCGTACTTCGACAAACCCAAAGACGCTCGGCGCAGCGACCGGTACAGCCAGTTTGCGCTCGCCGCCGCCGAGATGGCGCTGGAGCAATCCGGTGAGATCGATGCCGATCCCGTTCGCAAAGGTGTTTTCATCGGCACCGGAATCGGCGGCATCAACACCCTCGAAGACCAGATCATCATTCGTTCTGAAAAGGGCGAACGGCGGGTCTCACCGTTCTTGGTGCCCATGATGATGCCCAACGCCGCCGCGGCGAGCGTCTCGATGCGCCACGGCTGGCAGGGCCCGTGCGAGAACACGGTTACTGCGTGCGCAGCCGGAACCCATGCCATCGGCAACGCCGCCAACCTCATCCGCTACGGCCGATGCGACGCGGTACTGGCCGGAGGCGCCGAAGCTCCCTTCACCCCCACCGCCATGGCGGGGTTCAGCAACATGACCGCCTTCAGCACCAGCGGCATGAGTCGACCGTTCGATATTCGGCGGGACGGCTTCATGATGGCCGAGGGCGCAGCGGTGCTTGTGCTTGAAGAATGGGATGCCGCCAACGCACGCGGCGCCACCATTCTCGGCGAGGTTCTCGGGTCGGCCAGCACGGCCGACGCTCACCACATCACAGCTCCGGCCCCTGGCGGGGTCGGCGCCATCAGCTGTATGAATCTGGCGCTTGACGACGCGGGCCTCAAAGCCAAAGACATCGTGCACATCAACGCCCACGGCACCTCAACCCCTAAAAACGATGCTGCCGAAGCCGGCGCCATCAACAAGCTCTTTGGGCAGCCGGGTCCACTGGTTACCTCGACCAAAGGGGTAACCGGTCACGCGTTGGGTGCCGCCGGTGCACTCGAGGCAGCAGCGGTCCTGTTGGCCATGCATCACAAGCTTGTTCCGCCAACCGCCGGGTACGGCGAAGTCGATCCCGAGCTTGAACAAATCAACCTGGTTACCGACGAGCCTGCTCCGTGGGAGCCCGGCCCTTCGTTGTCCAACAGCTTTGGTTTCGGCGGCCACAACGGCACCTTGGTGCTGGGTCCAGCAGGGTAGTTCCTGTCGGTTTCTGGCGGTCTCTGACGGTCTCTCCGATGCCCACCCCGATGCCGTCCGGCTTTGTCGCGGTCGTCATCGACCCCGATTTCGGGTTGGGTCTTGCGTGTGATGATCGAGATTGGCCGAACGGTCAGCGAGTCGTACAAAGCGACGACCCGCTGGCTGCTCTGGCCGCGCTCAATGCCGAACTGAAGCCCCGGTGGGTGTGGTGGGGCCGCCAGACCACGCAGCTGCTCGCCACGGGGCTGCTGCCGCTTGATCGCTGTTGGGACATTCAGGCGGTTCACCGGCTGCTGTATGGCGGCTGGAGGGCCTCTACCGCCGAGGCTTGGGCGGTGCTGCACGGTCTTTCGGCCGATTCGATCCCGCAGATGGGCCAGCTGGGCCTGCTTGACGCTCCGGTCGACGAGGGCGACCTGGACCAACCCGTGCGTCCCGACGGGCATCTTCGTCCCGAATGGACCAGCGGCGGCTGGAAATCAACGCCCGAACGCCTTGGCCAGTGGGCGGCCTTGGCGCTTACCGCAGCGCAGGCTCAACTGCGAAAACTCGATGACCTGCCCGACCCACGACGAGCCGAGTCGACCGCCCGGTCAGAATCGGCAGCCGAGCTTCTGTGCGCCGAGATGGCCGCCACCGGGCTGCCCGTCGATACCGATGAAGCGCTTCGACTCATCGAAACCGCAGCGGGTCCTCGACCAACGTCGCCGGCCGAAGAAGACGCAATTCGAGCAACCCGCGACCGGGTCGTGCTCGAGCACCTCGGAGCGGCGGTGAGTCTGAACCTCCGTAACCCCGCCGACGTGAAGACCATGCTCAACCACGCCGGTTTCGACCTGCCCGACACCAAGGCATGGCGACTCGAGGAGCTGCGCGAGTCGAGCCCGCTGATCGATGCGTTTCTTCGCTGGCGGAAAGCCGAACGCATCGCTACCACCTACGGGTACCGGTGGCTCGACGAACACGTCGACCAAGGCCGACTTCGGGGCGACTGGTCGAGCTCCGACGGCGCTGCGGGCCGGATGACCGCGTCGGCTGGGCTTCACAATCTGCCGACGGTGATGCGACCGGTGGTTCGCGCCGAGCCCGACCACGTGTTTGTGCGAGCCGACCTCGGCCAGATCGAGCCTCGGGTATTGGCGGCCGTCTCGGGCGATGAAGCGTTTATCGCCGCCGCCCAGGGCGATGATCTCTACCAGCCGGTGGCCGACCGTCTCGGGGTGCCACGAGACATCGCCAAAGTGGCGGTGCTGGGCGCCATGTACGGCGCCACCACCGGCGAATCCGCCAATGCGCTTCCTGGCCTCAAAGCCAATTTTCCCGTTGCGATGGGCCTGCTTGAAAAGGCGGCCGAGGCGGGCAGAGCCGGGAATGACGTGTTCACCAGCGGAGGCCGCCGAATTCGTATGTGGAGTAGCACCCAACCGAGCGAGACTCCGTCCGATGCGTCCGATGTGGCGTCGCGCGGCCGCTACGCCCGCAACGCGATGATCCAGGGGGCCGCAGCCGAGTTCTTCAAGGTGTGGGCCATCACGGTTCGTCGCCGAGCTCGTCCCCTCGACGGCCAGGTTGTGCTGTGCCTCCACGACGAGTTGCTGGTGCACTGCCGCTCTTCGGTCGCCAACCAGGTCGCCGAGGTCGTGCAGAACGCGGTGGTTGAGGCGGCGAACTACTGGTCGCCCGACCCTCGGGTTCGGTTTCTCGCCGACGTCAGCGTCATCGAACGCTGGTCGGAAGCGAAATAGGCCCACGCGAGAGCGCAGCGTACGATCTGGCCATGTCGAGCCACGCAACTTCCTGGATCGCCCCTCCCCCGTCGTCGTTGTGGCGCAGCGACGACACCAACCTTGCCGATTTCCGCGTTCATCTGCGAGCCGAGCACTTCGAGCCAGCCATCGAAGCCATCCGCCGATCGATGACAACCCCACTGGAAGAGCTCATTTCCTCCGAGACCGTTCTCGGCCCGCTGGCATCGCCCCTCAACGCTCTCAGCGAAGAACTGCGACACGGCTCGGGATTCCGGATCGTCGCCGGATTCCCCGTTGCTGATCTGTCGGTCGACGAGGCCGAGCGACTGTTCTGGATCATTGGGCGACACCTTGGCGAGCCGGTTTCGCAATCGGTCATGGGCGAACGACTTGGCCACGTTCGCGACGTCACCCAAACCGACCCCAATGCTCGCGCCTACCGCAACAAGAGCGAGCTCACCCCCCATACCGACCCCGCTGACCTGCTGGCCTTTCTGTGCCTCCACCCGGCGGCACGCGGTGGTATCAGCCGCTTTGTGAGCTCGATGACCATCGCCGAACAGATTCGATCGACCCGCCCCGACCTGTTCGAGCGCCTTGCCACCGGCTATCGCTACCACCGACTCGGCGAGCAACAACCCGGGTTACCCGACATTACTGGCCACCGCATCCCGGTCTTCAGCGCATTCGAGGGGTTCACGAGTTGCCGGTACGTGCGGCAGTACATCGAGGTAGCGGCCGCCGAAGACCCAACGATCACCCTCGATGCGCTCGACCGCGAAGCGTTCGACCTCCTTGAAACGCTGGCTGCCGACCCGACACTGCACCATGAGTTCACGCTTGCGTCTGGCGAAGCGGTTTTCGCCAACAATTTCACCGTGCTGCACGCTCGGGGCGCATTCGAAAACGAACCCGACAAACCAGCGCGGCATCTTCTGCGACTTTGGCTTTCCACCGACCCGAAACGTCCGGTGACCCCAACGATTCAGCACTACGAGGACGAACCGGGGATTCAGCCGATACCGGACCGAACGCCGTCGTACCGCACCGACGTCACCGTTCAGTAACGCGGTCGCCGCGTCTCTGTAGGTATCTACAGCTAGTTGGCGAGGACCGCCGAACACACGGCCGGGCCTTCTGCCCCAACCTGATTGGTGTCAAACACTCGACGTGCCGCACCGATCGAACAGCTCTTGGTTCCGCCGCCCCCCACGTTTTCCACGGCAACTCGAACCGCGGTCGATGCCGCAACTTCCAAAGCCACCGTCGCAGGCAGGTTCGACGGTACGAACGAGTCAACTTCCACACCGTCGATAGATACCGAAACCCGAAGCGGGCCGCCATCGCCGTCGATGATCACAAACGGACGTTCGAGAACCGTGCCCGCAACCGACGTTCCGGCGTCAGGGTCGGCCGGGGAAACCTCGCTCGAGGTAACTCGAGAAGAAACCTGGGTTGATGTTTCGGTGGCATCCTGATCGTTCTGCCCGCCGCCGTTCAAAAAGCCCGCGTTCTGCAGGCTGCCGTTCAGCAGAAAAGCGGCGGCAGCAAGAAACCCAATGGTGATAAGGCCAAGACACATCAACTGCACCAGGGGAGAACGCTGCGGGCTCGGGGGCCCAGCATCCATTGCCGCGAGTGTCCACGGGTCATTATTGGCCGACGGGTCGCCGACCATCGTCGAGGCGTCACCGGCGGTGATGTTTTCGATAATCTCATCGACATTGAGCATCTTGCTGAGAACCTCGACACCAGCGATGCGTTCGGCCTCGGCATGCACGTGCGGGGCAACAGCCCCCGTGAGGATCACGATCTGGCCGTCGAAACCGTACTCGCGTAACCGGGCAGCGCACTCGGTTCCCGACGAGTCTCCGGGCATTCGGTAGTCACACAGCACCAAATCCGGTTGCAGCTCAAGCGCAATCCTCACGCCAGCATTCGTTGTCGTGGCCTTTCCCACCAGCTCAAGACGCTCCTCAAAACCAAACGCCATCGCTAGCGCTTCGGTATAGGAGGGCTGATCATCAATCATGACGATCCGTCGAGGTGCCAGGGTTGGCTTCGGCACACTTCGCTGAGAAACCCGCTGCAAGAGGGACATAGTTTGTTCATCGGATTCCGGAGGAACCCGACCCAATTCACAATCCCTGAATTGGGGTGTCACCTGCGGATTCAGCGAACGGCGTGCAGAGGAAACTCAGCACTGGGCTAGGCGTCGACCAGTACAAACATCAGATCGCAGGAGCACGCCAGCTCCCCATCGACCGATGCTCTGCCGCTTCCTTTGCCGGCCCGTGCCGACATGCGTCCCATCTCAATGTCGATGGTAAGCGTGTCGCCGGGTACGACCTGGCGACGGAAACGGGCCTTATCGAGCCCGCCAAAGAGCGCCAGCTTGCCCTGGTAGGCGTCGGCGCCGAGTGTGGCTACTCCACCGAGTTGGGCAATGGCCTCGCACATCAGGACACCCGGAAGCGTTGGGCGACCGGGGAAGTGTCCG
The DNA here is from genome assembly GCA_938023735.1 of uncultured Acidimicrobiales bacterium. Lineage (GTDB taxonomy): Bacteria > Actinomycetota > Acidimicrobiia > Acidimicrobiales > SHLQ01 > CALLQB01. The sequence continues at coordinate 9,071 of CALJDK010000107.1, read as the reverse complement.
GGGAAGAACCATTCATCGCCCGACAGGCGCCAGAGACCTTGTGCGGACACTCCCGGCTCCAGAGCGGTGATCTCGTCGATAAACAAGAACGGGGGCCGATGTGGAATGACATCGACGGGATTCGGGAAACCTGTCATGGAGGCTCACGTTAGCGGTGGTTCACCCGGGCGGTGATTCTGTGGGCAACAAAATCACCGCCGGGTTTCGCACTGCGCTACTTGCGTAGCCGGGTACTAGTTGCCCTTGGCTGCAGCCTTGAGCTTCGAACCAGCTTGGATCTTCACGGCCTTAGTTGCGGGCACGTTGATGACCTCACCGGTGCGCGGGTTGCGACCCTTGCGGGCTTTGCGCTCGGTCTGGCTGAACTTGATGAAGCCGGGGACGGAAACTTCGTTTCCTGAGCCGACCTGCTTTGAAACGATCTGGAAGAACGCATCGACGCAAGCACCAGCTTGGGCCTGGCTTACTTCAGCCTGTTCTGCAATCTCTGCGACGAGTTCGCTCTTAGTCATGTGGGAACACTCCTTGTCTGACCCGAACACCACCTGTGATCGGGTTACGAACTACAACGCCAGTTCAAAACGGCGCCCAAGTCAAGCATTTCGGACATTCTTCGTTCAAAACGCTTACTTCGGTGCTTTGATCGGCAAATTACAATCTGGCCGATTTCGGGACGAAACAGGGTTTCCGGTGAACAGAGATCACTGCCGCTGTCGGCCATTCTGACCTCTTCTGATCAGGAGTACCCTGAGCGGAAGCGATAGGATTGGTCGGGCATGAGCAGCGCTGAATCAGCTACCCAACAAGAGCTCTTCGAGAAGTACGTTATTCCGGAAACGGAAGTGATGTTTCGGGTAGCGATGTCGATCACCCGCAACAAGGCTGACGCCGAAGACTTGGTGCAGGACACCATGCTTCGGGCCTACCGTTCCATCGAGAAATTCGACGGCCGTTACCCTCGCGCTTGGCTGCTCACAATCCTCAGAAACGCTGCAATTAACAGGGTTCGACGCAAAAGACCCGAACTCATGCGCGACCCTGACCTCACGATGCAGCGGGTCGCCGACACCGACCCTGACACCGCCGATGTTGAGGCCGTAGTTATCGATCGCACCTTCGATGCCGATGTAGAGAAGGCACTGCATTCGTTGTCGGACAAGTTCATCGAAGTCATCGAAATGGTTGATCTCAACGGGCTCTCCTACCAAGAGACCGCCGATGCCTTAGGGGTCCCGGTTGGGACCGTGATGAGCCGTCTTCATCGGGCTCGCGCAAAAATACGGAAGCATCTGGCCTCGAGCGAGGTTGCTAAGGGACGATCATGAGCTTTTTGCGGAAATTCAGAAAAAATTCGGTTCAGGAAAATATTTCGGCTACGACCGGAAAATTCCCACTTTCTTGCCAACAGGTTGGGAAAGACCTCCAATCGTTCCTCGATGGCGAGGAAACCAACGTGACCGCCGAGGACCTTTCCGCGCACCTCGAAGCCTGCAAAGACTGCGGTCTTGAGGCCGATGTGTATCGCAAGATCAAGCTCGCGATCAGCCAGACCGCAGAGCCCGTCGACAAGGGTTCACTCGACCGACTTCAGGATTTTGGACGCAAGCTCGCCGAGTCTGGCGATAACGAGTAGTAGCCGGTCCAGAGCTACCGACCAACGCTCGCTAGCTCTTCCTAGCGGGGCGAGCCGTTCGGCCATTCTGCTCAAAGAAGAACTGCGCAACGGTCTGGGGAATCGCGAAACCCCATGTCGGATAGGCGTGGGTGCTTTGTCCCAACCGGCCAGTAAACATGCGGGTTCGCATCGCCAATGCTATTTCGTTGATCATCTCGCCAGCTCGTGGCGCGACGATGGTTGCCCCGATGATCTCGCCGCCAAAGGCTCGACGGGTGAGCGGTTTCGGCCCGGCGATGATTTTGACGAACCCGTTGGTTGCGCCGTCGGTGATGGCCCGATCAAACTCGCCCATCGGGAGATACGCAACCCGTCCGCCCTTCTCGGCAGCTTCGGCCTCGGTAAGGCCGACTCGAGCCACCTCCGGGTTGGTGAAGGTCGCCCACGGAACCCAGTGTTCCTTGAATTTCCAGCGCTGCATGAGCCCGAAGGCGTGCGCCGTGGCAAGTCGACCCATCTCGTCGGCGGCGTGGGTAAAGGGAAGTTTGCCGGTGACGTCGCCCGCGGCGTAGATGCCATCGACCGTGGTTTCAAGTTTGTCGTTGGTCTCGATGTGGCCCCGCTCGGTAGCGGTTATCCCGGCTGCTTCGAGATCGAGGCCCTCAGAGTTGGGGCGACGCCCCGTGGCCACGAGCAGTTGGTCGAACGTGTCGCTCGAGTCGGCAGTGTCGACGCGTACACCGCCGGTAGGGACAGGAGCAACGCTGCTCACCGCAGCCCCTAACCTTAGGTCGATCCCGTCGGCACGCAGCGCCTCGGCCACACAGATCGACGCTTCGGGCTCTTCACGGGCCAGAAGTCGATCGGCCATCTCAAAGATGGTTACGGCCACCCCAAGACCCGCCATAGCCTGAGCAAGCTCGACGCCGATAGGCCCGCCGCCCAGCACGGCGAGTGATGTGGGCTTCGTCGAAAGATTGAAGATTTCCTTATTGGTGACGAAATCGACGGTATCGAGGCCCGGGATGGGGGGCACGAACGCTCGGGATCCGGTGGCGATGATGATCTTCGGCGCCGAATATCGGGTGCCGTCGACCTCGACGGTGTCGTTGGCGACGAACCGCGCCCGACCATTCGCGGTCTTCATGCCATGAGATTCGAGCACCGAAAACGTCTCGGCCGCACCGATGCGGTTCACGGCGGAACGAACGTGGGCCAGAGCATCGTCGAAGCTGGCACCATTGCGCGACTGGGCGATAAGCGCCTTCGACGGCACACAGCCCCAGAAGGTGCAGTCGCCACCCGGCTCACCATCGTTGACAAGCAACACGTTCTTGCCGGCTCGGTTGCCAGCATTTGCGGCGCCCAGGCCGGCAGAGCCGCCGCCGATCACGATTAGATCAGTCATCTACTTCTCATCTTCTGTTGTTTTTCTTTTCGGACCCGGATTTTCCAGGTGGAGAGGGCTAGTGGATCATCCGGGCGCAAAACCACGCGAGGTTCATCACGGCGAGCCCTACGGCGAACTGGCGATATTCCTTCACCGGAGTGCGCCGGAAGGTCACGACGAGCACCAGAAGCCAGAACGGCGTCATGATGGCCCACTGAATAAACACGATCCGATCGGTGCGCGGGAGGAAAATATCGAGGAGGAAGGTGCCGATGTCCATCGCTTAGCCCTGTGCCGTTTCCATCGCAGTGTGCATCTTCGGGAAACCCGATGGCCGCCGCTACTCTTCCATCCAGTCGTAAGGAAAGTTTCCATCGGGGTCGACATCGTGGCCGGGTCGCTTCTCGACCTGGCGTCCCGCAGCGCGGGCGTTCTCGATAAAGCGCCGCATCTTGGTGGAATCTTTGCGTCCCGGCGATTTCTCGACGCCACTGCTGACATCGACTCCCCACGGTCGAACCGTGCGAATGCCATCGGCCACATTGTCGGCGTGAAGCCCACCCGCCAAGATGATCCGTGTATTCGAAGGCATGCCTTCGGTAAGTGACCAGTCGAACACTTCGCCCGAACCGGGTGATGGCCCATCGAGCATCACGGCGTGAGCGCCGTAGTCGTTCACGTTGTCGAGCCCCATCGCTCCCGGAGCGAACGCCTTCACCATCAGCGGCACATGGCGCGCCACATACATCGAATCCTCGGCGGTCTCGTGGCCGTGAAGCTGTGCCGCTTTCAGGCCGGCCTCGTGGGTGATGTCGACCACCCGTTGCGCGGTCTCGTTGCGAAACACCCCAACCGTCAGTGTTTCGGGCGGCAGCCTTCGAGCAATATCGCGGGCCGCCATCGCTGTGACCTGGCGTTTTGAGGGAGCGAAGACAAACCCGACCGCATTGGCGCCCAAGGCAACGGCAAGCAACCCGTCCTCTTCGGTGGTGATGCCACAGATCTTTACAAACACCAGCGTCTCCCCATTGCGGCAGGTTTCATCTTGGTGCGCAGGTCTTACAACGGCCGCGCAACTGCTGTTGACGGTATCGCCGCTGGGTCAGGATTGGCGGGGAATTTCTCGGAGAGCGGCCACCGCATCGGCCCGAGATCCGGCCTTCACCAACGACTCGCCCACCAGCACAGCGTGATACCCGGCCTCGGCCAGCAACGCCGCATCGTCGGGGCCCTGCACGCCAGACTCGGCAACCCGAACCACGCCTTCGGGGAGCTGTGGTGCCATACGAACCGCTCGCTCGGTGTCGACCTCGAAGGTCACCAGGTCGCGCTGGTTCACACCGATGAGGTCGGCATCGAACCGCAGCGCTCGTTCCAACTCGGCTTCGTCGTGGATCTCGACCAGCACATCGAGGGTGAGCTCGGCAGCGAGCGCGGCGAAATCGGCCAGTTCGTGATCGTCGAGGGCTGCGACGATCAGCAGCACTGCGTCGGCGCCCATCAGCCGGGCATCGACCACATCGTGAGCCGAAACCGTGAAGTCCTTCCGGAGCGCCGGAATTGTTACCGCACCGCGGGCCGCCTGAAGGTCGGCAGGTGAACCGCCGAAATAGTCGGTGTCGGTGAGCACCGACAAGCAGGTTGCGCCACCGGCCACGTACTCCGAAGCCACGGTGGCCGGATCAAGATCGGCGGCCAAATCACCCTTCGAGGGCGAGCGTCGTTTCACCTCGGAAATCACGGCCAAGCCCGATGCGGCGGCCAACGCCGACCGAAACCCGCGTGTCGGCGCAGCTTCGCCCGCCTGATCGATGAGGGTGTCGAGGCGGCGCGTATCGACCGCAGCCGCCGCCCGGTGATCGTCGAGAATCTTGTCGAGGTACGTGGCGGTCATGTGGCTCGCTGTCTCTCTATCGTTTCTCGCTCTGTGCGCTCATTACCATCACCGCTACCGGCGCCAGCACAAAGGAGATCGCTCCAATGAGGATCATCGCCAGCCCCAGCACCAACACCCCGGCGCCAAGGATTCCTCCAACGCCAGCGGTAACCACGCCAGCGGCGACCAGAAGAGGCGGACCCGCCGTCATCCACTTTGGCGGCTTGGCCCGGCCAGGAACGATCGGTTCCTCGTACTCGGGCTCATAGGAGTCATCGAAGGGTTTCCAGTCTTCCTTCGCCTCTTCGATGTTTGACTCGAACAAGGTCTGGTCGTACCGCAGCCGGCGGGCTTTGTCGCCCAGCACCGCCCACGCCTCGTTGACCTCGCGCATGCGTTCACCCGCCTCGTTCTTCGCCGCCTCAGACGCCGAAACAAGCTGGTCAGGGTGATATTTGCGGGCCAGTGAGAGGTACCGGCGTCGCAGCTCGGCTTCGCTCTCGGTTGGATCGGCATCGAGTGCCTCGTAGTGGTCCACAGAAGTGATGGTAGAGCTCTAGTCGGTGGTACTTGCAGCCGAGGGAACCGGTGCGATCACCACGTCGCTGTTTGCCCCCGGAAGGCTTGCTGGCACCTCGACCGAGCGCTTCACGTAGCCAAGTCCGACGCTGCCGCCGTCGGGGTGCTCCGTGGCGCTGGTGACCGTGCCCTGTCCGTCGCCGAGCACATCGCCGACTGCCAACTTGCCGTCGGTGCGCAGCACACGAAGATGGGTCGGAGTGTTGTTGCCTCGCGAATCGACCCGAGCCACCAATTCTTGGCCGGTGTAGCAGCCCTTGGTGAAGCTGGCCGACAGATCGACCACGCCAGAAGCGGCCGGGATGGTCTCGGCGGTCAGCTCGACGCCCATCCGAGGCATTCCGGCCTCGATCCGAGCAACCTCATACGCATCGGGCGATACCTCGGTGATCCCTTCGGGAATCGTCTGCCCCTCGCCAAGCAGGTCGACGCCAAGCAGGTCGACGCCATCGCCGAAGAACGGCGCATGCGCAGCGATGACTCCGTTAGCCGTCACCAAACCCGTGACATCGACGGAAGTACCGCCCTGTCGCACAGCCACCATTTCGACGGCCAGAACCTCGACATCGGCGTTGATACGAAGCTTGAACCGGTTCAGTCGCTCTACCAACGCTTCCGCGAAGCCGGGGTCAAGGTCGAGCAGGAACGAATCGTCGCTCTCGCGGGTTATCCGGAACCACGCATCAACCTTTCCTTGCGGTGCAAGAATGAACGACCACGCCGACGAACCTTCGCCGCCGACCGACAAACCAAGCACATCCTGGCTCACCTGTCCTTGAAGCCATGACGCAGCATCTGGGCCTGACACCCGAACCGCATCGCGAGCCAGCCGCACTGCCGAGGCCTCGCTGGTGAGCAATCGATAGCTGTCGGCCAAATCTGGAAGGGTCATAAGGGGCTGCTTTCGTTTCGCACTGCGGTCATCCGGCGAGCGGTCTCCACCGCGGCCAGCAACGCTTTGGCTTTGTTCTTGCATTCGAGGTGCTCGTGCTTGGCGATGCTGTCGGCCACGATGCCTGCGCCTGCCTGCACCGATGCCTTTCCATCATGCACGAACAGGGTTCGGATGGTGATGGCTGTATCGATATTGCCCGAGAAGTCGAAATAACCAACCACTCCCCCGTACGGACCGCGCTTCACCGGCTCGAGTTCGTCGATGATTTCCATGGCCCGCACCTTGGGGGCACCCGAGAGCGTGCCGGCGGGCAGCGTGGCTCGAAGTACATCGATAGGGGTCTTTCCCTCGGCGAGCTGGCCCGACACCTGGGAGGTCAGGTGCATCACGTGGCTGTAGCGCTCGAGAATGAACTGCTCGTCGACCTGTTCGGTTCCGAACGTCACCACTCGACCAACATCGTTGCGGGCCAGATCGAGCAGCATCACGTGTTCGGCGATCTCTTTGGGGTCCTCGCGCAGCTCCGACTCCATCTTGCGGTCTTCGATATCGTTGGCGCCGCGTTTGCGGGTGCCAGCGATTGGCCGGCTGATGACTCGACCATCGGTGAGCTTCACCATTGGCTCGGGAGAGCCACCCACCAACGTGAGTTCGGGATGTTGCACGAAATACATATACGGGCTCGGGTTGACCTGACGTAACACCCGGTAGAAGTCATACGGATGGGCATCGAGGTCGAAATCGAACCGCTGCGACAGCACCACCTGAAAAATGTCTCCCGCAAAGATGTACTCGCGTGCGGCTTCGACCGCATTGCAGTAGAGCTCTTCGCCCATGCTCGATCTGACCTCAGGAAGCGGGTCGTCGGCCGAGGGAATCGGCAGGAGCGGCTCGTCGAGCGGCGCTGCGCCGTCGGCGGCCATCTGGGCGATCCGGGCAACACAACTATCGTAAATCACCCGCAACGCAGCCTCATCGGCGCCGTCAGGCACAAACGCATTGGCGATGAGCGTGACCCGTTGCTCCCAGTGGTCGAGGGCTGCCAGTTCGCCCACCACCGACATCACCGCATCGGGATAGCCCAGCTCGTCGGTGGGTTGGTTGGGAAGGTTTTCGACTTCTCGCACCACGTCGTAGCCCAGGTAGCCCATCAGCCCGCCGTGCAGTGGTGGAAGGCCGGGGCTTTCGGGAGCGTGGTACACGTCGAGGAGCGCTTCGAGCGCCGCCAGCATGCCCTGATCGGTGGGAACGGTGGCGGGCAATTCGCCATCGACGTTGAGCTCACCGTCGCGCAGAACCAGCGTGGCCTCGGCATTGCGACCAACGAACGACCAACGTGACCATTGTCCGCCAGCAACCGACTCGAGCAGGAAGCCCGGGTCGTCGCCAACCAGCCGTTGAAAGATCGATACCGGCGTGACCAGATCGGCCAAGAGTTGCTGCCAAACCGGAATCACCCGATGCTCGGCAGCGAGAGCCACGAACTCTTCAAACGACGGCGACGCAGAGACGGTCATCAGAACTAGTCGAAGCGAAGCGTGTCACCGTCGACAACCGACCGGTAGTAACACGTCTGGCGAGCAACGCCGTCGTCGCCTTTGGTGTGACACACTCCGGTGCCAGCCTTGCGAACCTTGTACAGCAGGCTGTTCTGCTCGCAGTTGATGGCAACATCGACCAACTCGAGCGTGTCGCCCGAGGTTGCGCCCTTATGCCACAGCACATCGCGAGAGGTCGAGTACAGCACCGCTGACTTGCGTTCGAGGGTGGCCAGAAAAGCTTCTTCGTTGGCGTAACCGATAAACAACACGTCGCCCGAATCGGCATCCTGGAGCACCACCGGCACCACCTGATGGCCGTCGCGACCGATCTTTGCGACCTTGTCGAAGTCGAGTTGCAGGGCGGTTGATTCTTCGAGATCTGTGCTCATTGCGGAAGGGTACCGTGCCTTGGGTTGAGTGGTTCGGGAGTTTCTAGAGGTAGAGCCCGGTCGATACGCCCTCGAGCCGAGGCGCAGCAACCGCATGGACATCGCGCTCTCGCAAGATGATGTACTCGCACCCGCGCACCTCAACCTCGTAGCGATCTTCGGGGTTAAACAGCACCCGGTCGCCGGGTTCCATCGACCGCACGTTGGGACCAGTGGCAAAGACTTCAGCCCACGTGAGGCGTTTGCCGACCTGTGCGGTAGCGGGAATCAAGATTCCGCCGGTTGAGCGACGCTCGCCTTCGGGTCCGTCGATCGATACCAGGATGCGGTCGTTGAGCATTTTGATGGGTAGGCCCTCGGAGGCTCCCTGCTGCTCATCGGTGGATTCTTTGGCGGTCTTGTCAGCTTTGCTCACGAGGGGCACGGTAGCTTTCCCCGAGGACGAAGGACACCTCCAACCACCCGTTCCCAACGAATCACAAGCGACGTTATGAAGATCGACATCAGCGCAACCCACCCCGACCAGGCCGTCACCCTTGAAGCGGCCTGGCACCCGGCGACGGGACATCCCACGCCGGGACAGCCTCGGGCCGTGGTGGTAGCCACCCATCCGCATCCGCTGTACGGCGGGGACATGAACAACACGGCCCCGTCAACCTTGGCTCGCGAACTTCCCGACGCTGGCATCTCGGTGCTTCGGTTCAACTTTCGGGGCGTCGGCGCTTCGAGCGGCGAACACGACGAAGGACGAAGCGAGCGGCTCGATCTGCACGCCGCCATCGCCCA
>CALJDK010000106.1 GCA_938023735.1 uncultured Acidimicrobiales bacterium | reverse complement strand
ACCGGTACGCCCGAGTTGTCGAGCATGACGTTGGTGGCTTTGGCGTCGTTGTGCACGAGGCGTCGGGGAAGGCTGTGCCACTCGGACCACCCCTCCACCGCCGACAAGTTCACCACCGCATTCATGCACCGATCGATGGCTTGAGCACATGCGGCAACCCGACCGACCCGATCGGCGGTGATGGCATCGGTGAGCTGAGACAGCCGAAACCCAAAATCGTGGAACCGGGGAATCGTTTCGACCAGCGCGTCTACCGGCAACGTCGAAAGAGCATCGTCGAAGCGACCAAAGAACTCGCTGACGGCTCGCAGGCCATCAACATCAACCGCCACATTGCCGGTGGTTCCCTCAACAAAGTGCATCGCCCGCCAGCGGGAACCGCCGGGAGCTTCGAACAGCAGGTGGCCGGCCACAGTCGGCACCGGTTGCAGACTCGGGAATCCCACGCCCCGAAGGTGATCACACACCAAGATCAAGTTGTTCTGCACAGCATCAAGGTCGGCAAACACATGGGTGTTGAGCTGCTGAACCACCAAGTCAATGGGGCCCAACTGCACTCGATAGTTCTTATGAATATGACCGCCGCCCAGCCTGCTCACATCTTCGGGCGCAGCCCCCAAAAACGCCGTGGCCGCTTCGACGACATCGGCGTTGCCGCCGGGTTCGCCGGGTTGGCTAGACGACAATGTTCACGAGCTTTGGCGCACGCACGATGATCTTCTTGGGTTCGCCATCGAGAAACTCCTGCACCTTCGCCGATGCCAGCGCCAACGCTTCGGCGTCGGCATCGGAGATGTCGGCCGACACGTCGATTCGGTCACGGAGCTTTCCGTTGACCTGCACGATCATGGTGGCGTTGGTTTCGACCAGCTTCGCCTCGTCGGCAATCGGCCACTCGGTTTCATGAATGTGGGCACCGTGACGCATCTCCCACAGCTCGGCCGCCACGTGGGGAACCGGGGGCGCCAGTAGCTTGAGCAACGTGTCGACGGCAAAGTCGAGGGTGTCGGCATGGGGTCCGTCGTCGGATTGCACATACCGGTAGAGCTCGTTGGTGAACTCCATATAAGCGGCGACAGCGGTGTTGTAGGACCAACGTTCGAAGTCGTCGGTAACCCGCTTGATGAGTTTGTGGGTGGACTTGTCGATCGTCATGTCGGCGTCGGTGAGTTGGCCCGAGCGGCGGTTCTTGATGTCCTCGGTCGATGCGGCAAGACGCCACACTCGGCCCAGGTATCGGCTGCAACCTTCGAGCTGAAAATCTTCCCAGTCGACATCTTCGGCCGGGGGCTTCACCTGCAGAATCGCCAGGCGTAAGGCGTCGGCTCCGTGCTCGGCGATGATCTCCTCGGGCGCCACAAGGTTGCCTTTGGATTTCGACATCTTGCCGCCACCCATCCGAACCATGCCCTGGGTAAAGAGCCGTTCGAACGGTTCGCGCAGTTCCTTCGGGGCGATTCCCAAATCGGCCAGCGCCTTGGTGTAGAAGCGCGCATAGAGAAGATGCAGAATGGCGTGTTCGACACCACCGATGTACTGGTCGACCGGCAGCCAACGCTTCACCGCTTCGACGCTGAAGGGTTCGTCGGCGTTGAACGCATCGGCGAAACGCAGGAAGTACCACGAGCTGTCGACGAAGGTGTCCATCGTGTCGGTTTCGCGGGTTGCCGGCTTCCCGCAGTCGGGGCAGGTGGTGTTAAGGAACCCTTCATGGGTGGCCAGCGGCGACTTGCCGGTGGACTCGAACACGACATCGTCGGGAGCCACGATGGGCAGGTCTTCGTCGGGCACTAACTGCTCGCCGCAGTCGTCGCAGTAGATGATCGGGATTGGGCAGCCCCAGAAACGTTGGCGCGACAGCAACCAATCACGAAGACGGAAGTTGATTTTGCCCTCGCCCAAACTTTCATCGGCGAGCCATTGGATTGCTTTGGCTTTGGCTTCGGCTACGCCCATACCGTCGAGCCACTGGCTGTTGATGGCCACGCCATCGCCCGTGTACGCCTCGCCATCGAACCCTTCGCTGGGCTGGACGGTGCGGATGATTGGCAGGTTATGGGCCGTGGCGAAGTCCCAGTCTCGTTGATCCTGGCCCGGCACAGCCATGATGGCGCCGGTGCCGTAGGTGGTAAGCACATAGTCGGCGAGGAAAAGCGGGATCGGCTGTCCGGTGAACGGATTGATCACGCTCGATCCGGTGGCCACGCCTCGTTTGTCGATGGGCCCCTCGGTCGAGAGGCGATCGATTTCGCTCTTCTCCTTCACCTCGGACCGGAATGCCTCGACCGCTACTTTCTGCTCGTCGGTGGTGAGCTCGTCGACCCGAGGGTGTTCGGGCGCCATGACGGCAAAGGTCATGCCGAAGCCAGTGTCTGGACGGGTGGTGTACACCGCTAACCCCGGCACGTCGGTGCGAGCGTTACCGTCGGCATCGGCGATGGGCAGACCAAACTCGGCACCTTCGCTTCGACCGATCCAGTTGGTCTGCATCGTTTTGACCCGTTGCGGCCAGTCGAGGCCATCGAGGTCGTCGAGCAGCTCTTGGGCGTACTGGGTAATGCGGTAGAACCACTGCACCTTGTTGATGCGCTCGACCATGTCGCCCGAGCGGTCGCACGTGCCATCGGGGTTGACCTGTTCGTTGGCCAGCACGGTGCCACAACCCGGACACCAGTTGACGGGCGCTTCATCGCGATACGCCAGGCCAGCGTTGTAGAACTGCTTGAAGATCCACTGGCCCCACTTCATGTACTCGGGGTCGTGGCTCTTCACCATGCGACGCCAGTCGTACACCGCACCGATTCCGGTGAGCGATTTCGACAACTCTTCGATGCGGGCGTCGGTGTAGGTGCGCGGATGCTCGCCGGTTTTCATGGCGGCGTTCTCGGCGGGAAGGCCAAAGCTGTCGAACCCGATCGGCGACAGCACCCCAAAGCCGTTCATGGTGCGGTAGCGAACGAGGAGGTCACCAAAGGTGTAGTTGCGCACATGGCCGATATGGGCCTTGCCGCTTGGGTACGGATACATCGACAACACATAGGTGGTTGGTCGAGGGTCATCGTTGTCGATCTCGTAGGTTTTCTCGTCGAGCCAGCGTTGCTGCCAGCGAGTCTCGAAGTCCGACGGGTCATAGCCGTTTGCCATAAGGATCCAGCCTAGAACCACCGACCATCATTGGTTGGCCTTTGCTGGCGGAACGTTGGCACACCGGCCCGGGGCCGTCTTACCGACAGTGCAGCGACAGTGCAGCAAGAAATCTGTCGAGGATGCTGGCCCGTGTTCGTTCGGCGTGGCGACGATGCTACAGTCAGTCCTTCGAATGGGGCTGTAGCTCAGTTGGCTAGAGTGCTTCCGTGGCACGGAAGAAGTCGCGGGTTCGATTCCCGCCAGCTCCACTTCACAACCAAAGTCCAGGCAGCTCACCGCTTGCCTGGACTTTGTTGGTTCTAAACCCCGGCTGGTTCTAACCCCGGCTGCGATAGAGGCTTGCGGTACGTTGGCGGCATGCACACCATCGATCTTGTTGACAACGAGAATCAGCGTCTGGTGATTCGCCGACTCTTTGGCGAATACCAGCGAGGCGTCGAACGGCTGCTCAGCGGCTCGGGCGTCTGCCCTTGATTTAACGACATCGACAGCGAGCTCGTGCAGCTCGAGTCAATCTACGGCCACCCCGGACTGTTGCTGCTGGCCAGCACTGACGACGGCGAACGTCTTGGGTGTGTTGGCCTGAAGCAACTTGCCGACCAACCCGAGGTAGGCGAAATCCGTCGGCTCTTTGTCCGCCCCGGGGGCCGCAAGCTCGGGCTGGGACGCCAACTGGTCGAGCGGCTGACCACTCAAGCCGAAGCCAACGGTCTTCAACGGCTCGTACTCAACACCGTCCCCGCTATGACCGAAGCGATTGCGCTGTATGGGTCGCTCGGGTTCGAACCAATCAGCCCCTACGTCGATGAACCACTCGACGACACGCTCTACTTCGGCCGGACGATCAATCCAGAAAACGCAAAGGCTTAACCACAACCGGCCTCATCTCCGCTTGGCGATAACGTTGGCCATGGACATCGTTTCGATTGAAAGTCCACACGGCATGTACGAGATCGATACCGATCCGGCTCGGATCGACATCGATGCGGTGGTCGCCTACCTCTCGAACGAGTCATATTGGGCGAAGGGTCGGCGGGCACACGTAATCGCACAGTCGATAGAGAACAGCCTCAACTTCGGCCTATACGCCGAGGATGGCTCGCTCGCCGGGTTTGCTCGCCTGGTTACCGACGGCATCACCTTTGGCTGGTTGTGCGATGTGTTTGTCCTCGAGCAACACCGCGGCAACGGGTTGGGCAAAGCAATGATGCAGGCGGTGACCGACCACGCCGACTCGACTGGTCTTGGCAGGATCATCCTGGCCACCCGCGATGCACACGGTCTTTATGCGTCGTATGGGTTCGAGAACATGACCGATCCGACGAAATGG
>CALJDK010000105.1 GCA_938023735.1 uncultured Acidimicrobiales bacterium | reverse complement strand
ATCGCCCCGGGATTCATCACCACCGAGATCATGGAGATGTTGCCGCGTGACAGCGATGTCTACGAGAGCTACATCACCAACACTCCGCTCGGCGATGTGGGCGAACCGGCCGACGTGGGTTCGTTGGCCCGGTTCCTCGTTGGGCCCGAGTCACGCTGGATAACCGGCCAGGTCATCGCAATCGATGGTGGGCACAGCCTTCGCCGTGGCCCTGACTTCACCAGCTTTGTCGGGCCCAGCCCAACAGTCGACGCCACTGCTCCGCACCGGTAGGTCTGGGGTTACAGCCCCGAGCTGACGCGTGTCAGCAGTTGGATTCCCTGCCAACCGATCGGAACGACGACGGCCAGCAGGAGCGCAAAGGTTGCAACCTTGACCCAGGTTGGGCGATCAACGAACCGCCGGTGATAAAAGGCTGCTTCAAGTTCGTCGAGTTCTGGTGACAGTGGCCCCAGAACCTCGAGTGCTTCTTCGATCTCACCGTCGATCACCATCAGGTTAAAGCCCGGCTCGGTGACGAGATTTGGCGTGACGCTCTGGGCGGCCGGGTCGGCTTCTACTTTGGAGCCGATGTGATGGTTGGCGAGCAGTGCCTTGGCGGTGTCGGCTTCGAACTTGGTCCCAAAGACCCGGATCGTTCTCATACCGGTCGGTCGAGATGTGCCCATCAGTCCAGAGTAACGCTATTCGACGTTGTGATGGGGGCTAGACGCTCTCGTCGCGATCATCGACGATCGGTTCGGCCCTGGAGATGTGGACAGCTTCGGACAGCAGGTTGCTGTGGGGCACAACGATGGTCTGGCCGTCGCCGGTCTCGATCTCGAGGCCAACCGAATGCAAGTTGATGACCCGGCCAGCAGTGTCGTTGTAGGCGACCATGTCGCCGGGGTTAAGCAGGCGCTTTACGGCTCGGCCAGCGGCGAGTTCGGCAGCGACATCGCGGGCGCCGAGCCCGGCGACCAGAGCTGCGGAGAGACCGACGCTGAAGAAGATTGCTGCCACCAGCAGCGTGAGTACCTCGGTGTCGATACCGATCTGACTGGCCGCAATGAGCAGGGCAAACGCCGTGATAATGCCTCGGGCGATGGCCGGAACCCGTCGACGCATGGTGGTGGAGACGTGGCCGAGGCTTTGCTCGAGGACGGTGGTGACGATCGCGCCTAGGATGTTGGCGCCGATGAGCACGATGGCGGCACTGAGAACTCGGGGAATGTAGGCGACGACGTCTTTCGGGAGCTGCTCGAGGGCCGTTTCGTTCACGACGCCGAGTGCGACGACCAACCCAACGATGAGACAGAGCGAGAACACCAGACTGGCGACTGCCTTCGCAATTCCCTGCACAACTTCGGGACGGGACTCTTTGCTCATTACCGCACGCACCAGGCGCGAGGCAATAATGCCCACGATCAGCGCAACTACGATTGCAGTGAGTGCAACCAGCCACTTTGTATCCATTATCGGGAGTTTCTCCGTTCAGCGCGTTCGCCTACCGTAGCGCCGGGGGTGACCCAGGTCTATTGGTGGACGCTCTGCGCGCCGATTCGACCACACAGAGGGAGAATACCCGGGGAAGGTGGCTACCTCTTTGGTTACTCGTCGAGCGGACGCTCGGTGAGAAGCAACTGTGCGGTCGGAAGCGGTATCCCGACCAGCTCCGCGAACATCTTGAGATCGGCTCGGCTCCGCAAAGAATCGGAGATTCGGTCGTTGATGCGGTCGACAAGGTCGTCGGGCGGGGCCAAGAACGCAGCCAAGGCATCGCCGACCGTTGGCTCGGGAACCGCAAGAGCTTCCAGCGATGCTGCGCATCGCTCGCACCCGGCAACATGGGCATCGACATCGTCAGGACCGCCGGTCTCAAGCCAGGCGCTGAGCTTGCGCTTCGAAGGATGAAGTCGGCTCTTCATGGCCGCCACTCCTTCAGCGCCGACGAGAGAACTTTCCGGGCCCGCAAGAGGCGGGTCTTTACCGTAGGCAAAGGAACGTCGAGCGTTTCGGCGATCTCGTCGTAGCTCATGTTCTCGATCTCGCGGAGAACAACGATGCTTCGCGAGAGTTCGTCGAGCTGGCCGAGCGCATCCTCGAACGCAGTCATGGCCATCGTGTCTTCGACCGAGCGCTCAACGGCGCCCGTCTGCACGGAATCGGGAAGGAGTTCGGGGTCTCGAACTTCCTCTCGCCGGCTGCGCAGAATCGACACCGCTGTGTTGTGGGTGATGCGAAGCACCCAGTTGCGCAGCGGTGCATCGCCGCGGAAAGTCGGTAGTGCCTGCCATGCCTTCAGCAGCGCTTCCTGGGAAGCGTCTTCGGCGAGTTCGTTTTCGCGAACGACCGAACGGGCCACTCGGTACACGGCATCGGAGAAGTTTTCGACCAGGTACTGAAGCTGAGCGGCAGGTTCGAGGGTGTGAATCTCGCTTGGCGTGGAAATTTCTGCCGAAGGGGAGGCCCCTGAGGAGTTGATGGGCCGCGTCGTCGACGCCGAACTTGCTGTCGAAGATGCGGCCGTCCGGGTAGCCGAAGCTGCAGCGTTCGTATCCGACATCTTCGTACTGAGCTCAACGCCGGCACGATCGATTGCGAGCAGCGGGTTAATGACGAGTCGGTGCCACTCGCCAGCGACTTTGTCGGCGAATCGCCGATTTGTGCGTCGCCTCGAGGAGTTCCAGAAGGATCCGGGTAGCGGGAGCCAGAGGTCACGGGGAGCGACATTGCTAACGGCGGTCATAAGACAAGGACGCTTTTCGCTGGGCAGAAGTCGCGTTCAAATTTGCGAAATCTCAAGCACCGGCTCATCAGATGGCTACGGTACCGCAACGATTCGGCCACGGTGACGCGACAACTCGGAAATGTGCCCGCACCAGTGAACGAACATCCGCGCCTCATGATTCGCTTCGGCTAATGTCTGCCACGGCGCTTTGAGCTGGGAGTTAGGGCATCCCACTCTGCTAGTCGGCATCGAATCTCGGATGTTCGTCAGAATTTTTTCCGGCGGTCCACGAAATAATCCGCGACTTCTTGAAGACTCGTAGCGTCATTCAATTGTCCTCACAGTACGGGAGAAAATTAATATAATGGTAAACGCAGACATTGACTTCGGAGGAGCGCTAACAGACGCCTTCTCAGACCTCTTCAGCTTCGTGCCGAAGATCATTGCCTTCTTGGTGATCTTCGTGATCGGCTGGTTTATTGCGAAGATCGTTCGCAAGGTCGTCCACAAGCTTCTTGGAAAGATCGGCTTCGATCGCATGGTCGACAAGGCTGGCATGGGCGCCTACATCGAACGGGCTGGCTTCGCTGACTCGGGAATGCTTCTCGCCAAGATCGTTTACGCCTTCATCATGCTCATCGTTCTTCAGATGGCACTCGGCGCATTCGGACCTGAGAACCCGGTATCTGAGCTCATCAACACCTTCGTCGCATACATCCCGAAGCTGTTCGTGGCTCTGGTGCTCATCGTCATCACCGGCGCTGTAGCCAACATGGTCAAAGACATCGTTCGCCCCTCGGTCTCGCACCTTGGACACGGCAACATGATCGTGACCGGCATCGGTGCACTCATCTGGTACATCGGTGGCTTCATGGCCATCAACCAGCTCGAGATCGCCGCCGACGTCGTCAACACCCTGTTCACCATGATCACCTCAGCTGCGGTCTTCATCCTGGTCATCAAGTTCGGAATCGGTGGCATCCCAGCCGCTCGTGACCGCTTCTGGCCAAAGGTCTACGACAAGTTCGAAGGCTAAGACCACTGATCAGCGCTAAGGCAACCTCCCGCCGGTTTCCTTAGCGTCTGAAGGACCAGGTTCCCGCCACTTGGCCTTCAGAACCGGGAGGCACCTACGGGTGCCTCCCGAACTTCTTACCTCTTCCCCTTACAGAGAATCCCTGGCGGTATTGAGGGCAAGAACAAGATCGCTGCGAAGTTCCTTCCCGCCTGGAGCTTTGCAGTAACGGAGGCCATGGTTCCCGCCACCTGGACTCCGGGCTGGGAGGTATCTTCGGATGCCTCCCAGTTTCTTTTTTTGGCTGGGGCTGCGGCGGCCGGCACTGCCTATGCTCGGAGCACTGTGGCAGTAGCGCTTCTCGTTCCGGTGAAAGCATTTCCTTTGGCAAAGAGCCGGCTCGCCAATGTACTTGTGCCGCCCGGGCGAGCCGCCTTGGCCCGAGCGATGGCCACCTCGGTGCTACGCGCCGGCGGAGCGTTGCCCAAAGCCGTGGTCTGCGACGACGAACGGGTTGCGAGGTGGGCAGCATCGCAAGGGGCGCTGGTGATCTGGAAGCCCGGTCGAGGCCTTAATGCTGCGGTCACCGAGGCGGTAGAGGATCTTGGGGCTCGAGGATTTCAGCGGGTCGTGGTGGCTCATGGTGATCTTCCCTTGGCCCGATCATTCGACGAAGTCGCCGACTTCGATGGGGTCACGCTGGTACCGGATCGTCGACATCTGGGTACCAACGTGTTGTGTCTGCCCACCGGAACGAGCTTTACCTTCGGCTACGGCGTTGATTCGTTCGCGTTTCACACCGAACAGGCCACGCTTGCCGGTCTCGACGTAAGAGTTCTGACTGACGCAGACTTGGGTCTCGATATCGATACCGCCGACGACCTTGATGAGCTTCGTGGGCGCCCAACAAGCCTCGCCCAACACCAGCGCTGAGTCCGCTAGAACCAAAGCTGTGTCCGAACCCATGATGAACGAACGCTCCGAGAACCTGCCCACCCCCCGAGTCGCTCTGGCGATCGCCGCGCACCCTGACGACGTCGAGTTTCAATGCGGCGCAACCTTTGCCAAGTGGGCGTCCGATGGCTGTGTGCTGCATCACCTGATCTGTACCGATGGCTCGAAGGGCACCTGGGACCCCGCTGCCGACACGGCAGCGCTCGTTACCCGTCGGCAGGCCGAACAACGCGAGGCCGCCGACCTGTTGGGCTCCACCGGCGACGTTCGGTACCTCGGCCAGGTCGATGGGGAGCTCACCGATAGCCGCGAGCTCGTCAGCGCGGTTGCCCGCCACATCCGCGAACTCCAACCCGACGTGGTGTTTGGCCACGATCCGTGGATGCGTTGGCGTCTCCACCCAGATCATCGCAACGCTGGCTTTTTGGTTACCAACGGCGTGGTCGCGGCCCGTGATCCGCACTTCTTTCCCGAGCATGGCATTGCGCATCATCGCCCGCAGCACATCTTGTTGTTCGAGACCGAGGAACCGAACCATGCCGAGGACGTTGCCGGTTTCGGCGACGCCAAGGTTGCTGCGCTCGAAGCTCACGTGAGCCAGTTCGAAACCACGATGGATATCACCGACCTCGACAGCGCCGATCAGCGGGCTGCGTTTCACGCAAAGATCACCGCCGAATTGGTGGCAGGCGGAGAAGCTGCCGGGCTGGCCCAGGCCGAGCTGTTTCGCCGGATCGACCCCTGATCATGGCCTATCTTCTCGGCATCGATACCGGTGGTACCTTCACCGACGCCGCCATCTTGGACGAGGCCACCGAAACGGTTGTGGCCAAAGCAAAGGCGCCAACGACCCATGGCGATCTACTCATCGGTGTTCGAGAAGCCATGGCGGCTGCGACGGCCCAAATCGACGTCGCAGATGTGGCCTTGGTGTCGGTGTCGACCACGCTGGCCACGAACGCTCTGGTCGAGGGCACTGGCGAGCCGGCATGTCTCATTACTATGGGTTTTTCTGCCCTCGAACTCGAGAAGGCCGGTGTGGCCGATGTGGCCGGCGACTGCGTACTGCGATCACTGAACGGCGGACATAACGCCCATGGTGGAGCCATCGCCGACCTCGACCTGGCCGAAGCCGACCGCCTGCTCGACGAGTTGGATGGCTCCGTGTCGGGCTTTGCCATCGCCTCGCAATTTAGTGTGCGTAACCCTGCTCACGAGTTGGCGCTGCGCGATCACATCGTCGAGCAAACTGGAAAACCGGTTACCTGTAGCCACGAGCTGTCCGCGCAGCTCGGAGGTCCTCGCCGCGCGCTTACCGCGTTGCTCAACGCTCGACTGATCGGGATGATCGCCCACCTCATCGACGCGGTGCAGCAGTCGATGCTTGCGTTGTCGATCGATGCCCCACTAATGATCGTGCGCGGCAACGGCACGTTGGTCTCGGCTGCCTTTGCTGCGAAGCGCCCAATCGAAACCGTGTTGTCTGGTCCGGCAGCAAGCGTTATCGGAGCGCAGCATCTCGCTGCGGTCGACTCGGGCCTCATCATCGATATCGGCGGCACCACCACCGACATCGCCGTCGTTGCCGAGGGCATCGCCAACACCACCGTGTCGGGTGCTCTGGTGGCCGGACATCGCACGATGGTCGAAGCGGTCGACATGGTTACCGTCGGCATCGGAGGCGACAGCGAGATCCGGATCGACTCGCGAGCCAAAGAGGGCCCGATCGTGCTTGGACCCCAACGGGCCATACCGCTCAGCCGTCTGGCGCTCGATCACTTCGATCTGGTCATCGATACTCTCGAACGGCAACTGCGTGAAGCGCCTCGGCAGGCTACCGATGCCCGGCTTCTGGTGCTTGTTGCCGCTGACCACGACGACCCTGACGACCCTTCCGGGGGCACACGGGGTGAGGTTCTCGACGAACGCGAAGCAGCAATCATCGCTGCGCTTGCCGAGGGTCCTCGGCCGGTCGCTGCGATCGCAGCAACCGGCCTGCAGATCAATGCCATCGAGCGGTTGCGTAATCGGGGGTTGGTGCGCGTTGCCACCTTTACCCCCACCGACGCCCTCGAACTTCTACGTCCCGCCGACCAGGCCCGACCGAAGGGCGAACACCAGGCGGCGCTGCTTGGGGCGCAGGCGTTGGCGCGACAAACCCGGTCGAACGGAGCCCTTATCGCTGCCAACGCCGATGCCTTTGCCCAGATGGTGCTCGACCAACTCGTTCGGGAAGCATCCGATGTTGTGCTCGATGTTGCGCTCGGCGCCGACGGATTCGCCGGATCTGAGCTCTCGCGATCTGCGCTGGCAACGGCTGGGATCGCTGGGCACCGCGGGTTGGTGTCGGTCGACGTTTCGCTTGCGGCACCCATCGTGGCCATCGGCGCACCGGCACATGCGTACCTGCCGCTGGTAGGGGAGCAGGTGGCCGGAACCAATGGAGTGAACGGTGTTGTCGTGCCCGAACACGCCGACGTCGCCAACGCCATTGGTTCGGTGGTGGGGCAGGTGCGTATGGTTCGCGAAGCAACGGTGAGTCAACCCTCGAAGGGGCAGTTTCGCGTGCACCTTGACGATCAGGTGGCCTACGGCAGCGTCGAGCGGGCCAAGGAGGCAGCGCTCGTGCGACTCATCGAACTCGCAACGGCCGATGCGCTGGCCGCGGGCGCCATCGACCCGACGATCAGCGAGAACTGGACCGAGGTGCGGGCCACGGTTGAGGGCAAAGATGTGTTTGTCGACGGACGCATGGTGGTAGTCGCCACCGGACGGCCGCAGTACCGCTAAGCCACCTCAACTACCATGCAGTCATGGACATTCGGGTTGGGGTAATCGGTGGAGGTTCATGGGGGACAACGGTGGCGTCGCTGGCGGCCCACAACACCCCCACGACGGTGTGGGCGCGAGACTCACAGGTGGTCGAACAGATCAACACCAGCAACCGCAACGGCAAGTATTTGCCTGACCATCAGCTGCACGCCGATCTGCGCGCGTCCGATGATCTTGCCGAGGTGGTGGAGTCGACCGACGTGTTGGTGATGGGCGTGCCGTCGCAAGCGATGCGGGCCGCAGCGAAGGCGGTCGAACCCAACCTCCGGGCATGGGTTCCAATCGTGAGCTTGTCGAAAGGCATCGAGCAAGGATCAATGCTGCGTATGACCGAAGTGATCGCCGAGGAACTTCCGGGTCACCCGGTGGGAGTGTTGACCGGACCGAACCTGGCCAAAGAAATCCTCAGCGGTTACGCCGCCGCTGCGGTCGTTGCGATGACCGATATCACCATCGCCGAACGGCTCCAAGCGCTATTCACGACACCATCGTTTCGGGTGTACACCAACACCGATGTCATTGGGGCAGAGCTGGGCGGGGCGCTGAAGAATGTTATCGCTCTGGCATCGGGTATGGCCGATGGCCTTGGCACGGGCGATAACACGCGCGCGGCGGTCATTACCCGGGGCTTGGCCGAACTCACCCGCCTGGGCGTGGCGATGGGAGGACAACCCGAGACCTTTGCCGGGCTTGCTGGCATGGGCGATCTCATCGCTACGTGCATCAGTACTCAAAGTCGCAATCGGTTCGTTGGTGAGTGTCTGGGTGAGGGCAAGACCCTGAGCCAGGTGATCGAAGAGATGAACCAGGTCGCTGAAGGCGTGAAGACCGTGCCGGTAGTTCTGGAGCTGGCGAAGCGCTACGGCGTCGAGGTTCCTATCACCGCCGAGGTGGCAAAGGTGGTCGAACAAACCGCCAACGCCACCGATGCCTACGAGGGCTTGTTGCGGCGCGAGAGCGGCTTCGAAGCCGACCCGGCGCGCGAACCTGACGACTCCAACCGGTAGCTCGGAGTTCTTCCGCAGCCAGTAGGGTCGCGCCGTGAGCTTTCTCCGTCGTGGAATGAAACGTCA
>CALJDK010000104.1 GCA_938023735.1 uncultured Acidimicrobiales bacterium | reverse complement strand
CGACTCGGCAAGCTCATGGTGCGCCACAACGTCGACACCCATCAGCCTCGCAGTCTGATCCTGCTCGACACTCGGGCCGACAGCTACACCGGTGATTCCTTCGAAGACGCCATCAGGGCTGCGGCATCGCTGGCCAAGGCTTCGCTCAGCAGTCGGTTCCCGTTTCAGCTCCGCACCACATGCGGACGTTCCTATGACCACTCGATTTCCCACAGCCAGATGATGGATGAGTTCGCGGCGCTGCAAACCGATCCGGAAGGTTCGCTTCCAGCGCTGGTCAACGTGGCTTCCCGCCACCGCGGTGGCGGTTTCTCCGTCGCGGTCATCACGGGCGCCGGCTCGTCCGATGAGCTACTTCAACTCGGTCGCCTTACCTCGCAGTTCGATGCGGTCACCATCTGCCGGCTTGGTGTTCAGGCTGCCGATGGCGTCGATCTCCCCGGCGCCGTGGTGCTCAACGCCCACACCAGCAGCGAGTTCGCCAAATACTGGAATCGCAAAGTTCGGCGGTAGCCGCTATCCGCTCTTCACAAGGGGCTTGGGGTTGAGCTTCTCGCTCACCCGTTGCCGGCGGGTACGACCCTCGGTGGAGTCCTTCCGGAACTGATCGGCGTGCTGCCACGCTCGATCGGCCGCAATCGCATCGGGCTCCCCTGGTGAGTATGCGTTTGCTGCCACGTCGGGAACCAGCGCCCGAAGCGCGGTGGCGGCGCCATCGCCAAACTCCTCGGCGCCTAAAACTGCAATTTCGGAGAAGGTTTGGTCCGGAGTCATCTCGACCCCAGCCTCCAGGAGGCGGTCGGTTGCATCGGCCCATGCGCCTTCGATTTTGCCTACCGGAGTCGGGGCCATTCGTCGACGCTTTCGCTTCCGCCGCTTCGAGACCAGCACCATCAGGATGAATGCAAGCAGCCACGCCGCAAAAAACGCAACGAGCAGTGCAGGGAAGATCCAGGCACCAAACTGGCGAGGCTCGGGAGCCTGTTCGACCGCTTCGGACGGGCTCGCCTCGGAAGGCTGCGGCTCGGGCGACACGTTACGCTCCGATGGGGCCGGAATGGTCGTGCCGGTGACTTCTTCGGGAAGCGGTTCGGCCGCTGCTTCGCTAGGCAATGCGTCGAAGGCTTGCCATCCAAACCCGTCGAAGGGCACTTCGACCCATACGTCGTAGTGTTCGCTGGTGACGTCGAGCGCACGGTCGCCGTCGATATCAGATGCCGCCGCCAGGTCGTACCCGACAACTACGCGTGCCGGAATGTCCTGGGTTCGCAGCATCACGGCAAGCGCAGTAGCGAACTGCTCGGCACTCCCCCGCTTTTCCTCGAACAGAAACTTCTGGAGCCGCCCGAGTGAATGCCCCGGTGCAGCGTCGTCGTCGATAAAGAGCTCGGTCTGGAGATACTCGACGATTGCTATGGTCTGACCATGGGGCGTATCGGCGCTGCTTGCAAGCGTGGTGGCAAGGTCGAGCACGTCGGCGGAAACTTGCGCGGGAAGTGTGGTGTAGCGGTCGTCGACGCCACCAAGTTCGGCCCCGCGAAGGTCGCTGGTTCCAGCCACGGGAATCCGCGAAACCACCGTATACAGCTCGACCTCGACCCCATCGGGTGCCACCAAAGATCCGGTTTCACTGTCGAAGAGGACTTCGGGAAGATCGATTCGGATCGGCCGCTGGGCAGCGGGTAACCAGGGGCCTCGAACCTCTTCAAGCGAGATCGTCTGGGTGAGATCGATCGAGTTTTCGTCCGAGGGGTCATCGAGCTCTGAACGGCGACGCTCGTATCGGGCCGTCGACTCCCAGCCCGCGCCGTCATAGGCATCGAGCACGGCGACTGGAAGACGGTCGATCGCCGAGAAGTCCTCTTGGCCGGGCAGATCGAGCGCCAGCGCACCCACGGGCGGATTGAGGTTACGTACCGCTTTGAACTCGGTGAGCGGGTTGATGATGGCCTCAGGGGCGACGTTGTCGGGGCGAAGCTCGCGTGGGTCGGCAGGGTCATTGCTTCCGAAGGCAACGACCAGGCTCGCCGCCACACCGAGCGCTGCACACACCAGCACGAGAGGCAGCGACGACCGGGCGATTGCCCGAGCCGAGGTCCGTTGCTGAAAGTCCTGAGAAAGAACGTTGCCGACGGATCCGGCCGTGTGAACCGAAACATCGGTGGCGCTTCGCTGGTTTGCCCGGAAGGCAAGAAAGCCCAGGGCAAGAGCCGCAAGCAGAAACGGTAACCAGAGCGCTGATGCGGGGGCGGGGGCGGCAAGGGGCAGCGTGACGCCATAAAGCACCAACGGTGGAACCAAGGGCCAGACCACATGGCGCCAGCGGAGCAACAGGTAGCCACAAGCAGCGCCGGCGATCCAGGCAAAGTAGGTGAGCAGCACCGATGTTGTGCCGGTGGACTCGAGCGGAAGCAGAATATCGAGACCGTCGGCCCACCCCGACCACAGGCCGTCCCACAGGCCGCTAGCGGTGGCGGGTCGCGGTATACCAAACGGCATGGTGGCAGGGAGCTGGGTGTAGGCGGTATAGAGCAACATGCCCATTGCAAGGATGGGGGCCGACAACCAGAGCTTTGCGTTGCGGGTTTCAAAGAGCGTCACGAGCAGCAGAGCGAAAACGCCTGCTCCCATAATGCGGGCCGTCGCGGCGAGGTCACCAAAAACTCGATCGAAGCCGAAGGCGGCGGCAGCGGTGAGTGCCGCGAGCAGCAGAATTTCGACCCGGCCACGACTATCGAGAGGTCGTGCGCTGCGAAGGGAATCGAGCGACAGCGCCGTCACAGCTTCGGGCGCCCTGGTCGTTTCCGCTGAGTCGCCGAGGAAACTCGCCGTGATTTGCGGGCGACGAAGCTCACCCATCCGCCCACAGCAGCGAGTCCCGCAAGCTGCCACGGGTCGGAGGACCCTTGGGTTGATGTTCCCGTGGTGGGCGGTGCCGGCGGCAGCGTCGCGGGGACAGTGGTCGGAGCGGCCGTCGTGGTAGGAACGGTCGTCGGAGCGGCCGTCGTAGTAGGGACAGTCGTCGGAGCGGCCGTCGTAGTAGGAACGGTCGTCGGAGCGGCCGTCGTAGTAGGAACGGTCGTCGGAGCGGCCGTCGTAGTAGGAACGGTCGTCGGAGCGGCCGTCGTAGTTGTTGTCGTCGTCGTTGTTGTCGTCGTTGTAGGAACGGTCGTCGGAGCGGCCGTCGTAGTTGTTGTCGTCGTCGTTGTTGTCGTCGTTGTAGGAACGGTCGTCGTCGTCGTTGTTGTTGTCGTTGTTGTCGTGGTGGTTGTGGTGGGAACGGCCAACACGGTTACCGTGCGCGACCGGCTATGGCTACCGCCGCCGTTCGACACGGTGAGGGTCACGGTGTAACTGCCGGGTGCGGCATAGTCGTGCGTAGGGTTCCTTGCGCTCGAGGTGGAGCCGTCGTCGAAATCCCAACTCCACGAGTCGGGGCTATCGGTTGAGAGATCCTCGAACGTCACCGTTTCGCCCACATCGACCGTGGGGTTCACAATCCGGAAGTTCGCCTTCGGCGGGTCGATTACTACCGTGATAGCTCGCCGCGTAGTGTCGCAACCGCCGTCGTTACACACCTCGAGGATGACCCGGTACGTTCCCGAGAAGTTGTAGGTGAACGACGGATTCGTTGCGGTGAGGACCGTGCCCTCATGGAATGTCCACCGGTTGGTTTCAGGGTTGTTCGTCGACTGGTTTCGGAACTCGACGGTCGTTCCGACCGGGATATCGCCCGATGGCGAAACAGAGAAGATCGCGACCGGAGGCTCTGGCGCAGCGGTAACCCGCACGGTCCGGCTGAACGAGTCACACTTTGTTCCTCCGGCGTTACATGCCATCAGGGTCACTGTGTAGGAGCCCGGTTCCTGGAAGACGTGGGTTGGCGGGTCCTGGCCGTTCCATGTCGAACCGTCGCCGAAGTCCCAACCCCACGATGTCGCCCCGTTGGTTGAGGTATCGGTGAAGGTGACCTTGGTAGCGGTATTTGGCGAGGATGGACTGAAGACAAACTCGGCGTTGGGAGGCGGCGGATCGACCTCGATGGTGGTGGATGTGGTGTCGGAACCTTGAGCGTTCCAGACCTTCAGAACCACCGTGTAGGTACCCGACGAGGAATAACCGTGGCTGGGGTTCTCAAGGGTCGACGTCGAACCGTCGCCGAAGTCCCAGCTCCACCGGTTCGGGGCATTCCGAGAAGTGTCGGTAAACGAAACGGTCTCACCGAGTTCGGGATTGACGTCGCTTACCGTGAAATCTGCAATCGGTGCCGGTTCGACGACCGTTACCGTGCGAGAAGTGGAGTCAGAGCCCTCGGCATTGGTGGCGGTGAGGGTGACGGTGTAGCTACCCGGGCCGCTGTAGCTGTGCGAAGGATTTTGCGCAGTCGATTGGCCGCCGTCGCCGAAACTCCAACTCCATGACGTTGGGTCATTGCGCGAGGTGTCGGTGAAGCTCACCGCAACACCAGCGGCTGGAGTGCGGGGGCTTACAGCGAAAACGGCGACAGGCGCGGGCGGCGACGGGGCGACCCGCACGGTGACAACGTCTTCATCGGAGCCGGCCGAGTTCGAGGCGGTAAGTACGACCCGGTAACGACCAGAAGTCCCATAGGAATGGCAAACACTTTGCCCCGAGGACGAGGCCCCGTCGCCGAAGTCCCAGTCGAGCTGCGTCGGGTTGTTGGTTGACGTACTGATGAAGCACTCTTGGGTGCCGACGTTGGTCGATCGCGAGGCGCCGTCGATCCGGGCAATCGGCGGTTCGAATGGGCGTCGCACCTCGATGGTGACCACGTCTGTGTCGTTTCCGGCCGAGTTCTCGACAAAGAGCGAGACTTCGTACGTACCGGCCGAATCGTAGGAGTGCTGTACCTCGCCGCCGGATGCGTTGGTGCCGTCACCAAAATCCCACTCCTGGGTAGTGGGGTTTCCGGTGGACTGGCTGCGGAGCACCACAAAGTCCCCGACATCGACCGTTCGCGTGCTGGCGCTTATGGTGGCGATAGGGGGACTGACGCTATCGAGAACCAGAATGCTTGCCGTTGCGCTATCGCTACCTACATCGTTGGCTGCTCGCAAGGTCACCGTATAGCGGCCAGGATCGTCATAGGTGTGGGAAACCTCAGACCCTGATCCTGAGGTGCCGTCGCCGAAGGTCCATTCGACCTCGGTGGGTGAACCGGTGGATCGGTCGAAGAAGGTGACACTTTGGCCGGCTTCGATAGTGCCATTGTCGAAGGTAAACGCCGCCTTCGGCGGGATCGCGACGTTGTCGGGCAGGACGGTGATGACATGGCTGGCCGACGACGTCTGGGTGTCGTTGTCGACAATAAGGGTGACCTCGAATCGACCCTCGACTGCCCACGACTTTTCGACCACGGGGCCGCTCGCCGATGAGCCATCGGCGAAGGTCCAGTTCCACGACGTCGGCTCGCCACGAGAGGTGTCGGTGAAGGTAACGCTCTCTCCAACCTGAACACGCTCACTGGTGAAGGTGAAGTCAGCGAGGAGTTGGCCCGAGTCCTCCGGTAGCGGGTCGACCTCGTCTTCTTCGTCTTCTTGGTCTTCTTGGTCTTCTTCGCCGGCGGCCTCTTCGTCGGTTTCTTCTTCCCCAGCGGGCACCCCGGGCACAACGTCGGCGTCTTCAGATTCGACAGGCTCAACCGTTGCTGGCGGGAAAATTGCCACGCTGGGCAAATCACCCTCGTCGGCACCGCCTCCGATACCTTCGCCATCGCCTCCGTCACCGTCGCCAGTTCCGTCGGCCCCGGCTCCGGGGCCGTCACCGTCGCCAGATCCGGGAAGTGAGCCATCGCCCACTCCTTCGCCTTCGATGGTTCCTGACTCAACCCCGTCGTCGTTCAGAACCGGATCGCCGCCAGCGAAACCAGCCCCAACGCCCTCGCCCGTGGCGACCGTGTCGAACTTGCCCGACTCGAGCTGGAGCACCTCGGTGCGATCGAGCACCCCTGCGCTTGATCCGGCAGGATCGTTAAACCACACCAGTCCGTCCTTGACGGTGAGATCGAGTTGACCCGAAACGCTCACGCGGACGGTGCGAATCACTCGGGACGTAGCCAGCTCGACAATAATCACCTGGCCCGATGAGTAGTTGGCGACATACCCGAGCCCACCTGACTCGACGGGTGGGCCAAGCTCGGCACCAGGAAGGGTGATTCCCACGGTGTCGCAGCGGCCGCTATTGACCGAGGTGACATGGAGCTCGCCGTTGGTGGAGTCGGAAACGAGCACGTACGGCACATCGCCGGCTTCGGTGGTTCCGCCGGACCGGAGCGAGTCACCTCGGGGGCCACCTAAACACAGTGACGTACCCAGGTCGGCGCTTTCCCGTACTGGCGATGCGTCACCGCTATTGAAGTCGAGCAGATAGGGATCGCCGCCCACCGTGACCAGGTCGAGCACGTCACCAAGTGATCGCGTGGGCGTGGTGGTGGAGACGCCGTCGACGGTGGCGCGAATCAAACGCCCCTCGGCGTCGAGGCCCCACAGCACGCCCGAGGCGTCGGCCACCGAGCGCAACGCTGGACTTTCCAACGGCAAACTCGTGCCGAGGGCCAGGTCTTCGGCCGAAAAGATCTCGATGCTGTCGTCATCGACCAGGAAAACCGACTCACCGCCGGAAGTTAACGTGAGCTCCCCAGTCGAGTCGGCCACATCAACCTTAGGTGCGAGCTGTAACAAGACTCCGTCAGCGTGGCCAAGCTCGGTACCGGTGGCGTTGAGCGAGAACGCGCCCGATCCGTACTGAGCAACCTGAAGATCGTCGCCGGGATTGGCGACGTCGATACGTGCGGTGACCTCGCTGGTTGCGCCGTTCACCTTCACCAACTCGCCGGTCGCTTCGCTTTCGAGCCACGCGGTGGGGTCGCGAAACTCAACCTCGGCCGACGATGACTGTCCGATTCGGAACGCGAGGACAACCAGCGTCGCAAGGACGAGCGCAATGGCTCCGCGGCGGGACCAGAACAAGGCGGCTTGGCGGTTGATGGCTCCTCCTTTGGATCCTTCTGGCGAGCTCAGGTGGGGGTAGTCGAGCAACAATTACGGTGAAGATCACCGAACCCGCATGCAGGATTCGACTACTTTCCGTGTTTGTTTTCCGCGAACCTACTACACAACGTAGAAACAAGCGATGCAGCGCGGCGCAGCGAAGGTACCAAAAGTAGTCGTTTTTGCCCGTTTGGACCCAGTGGGGAGCCGAAGGCAACCGGTAGCAGCGGAAAGCACCCGAAAGCTAGGTATGCCCTACACCTCCCACGTCGGGAGCGAGTGAAGTAGGGCATTCAGGTCGCCCGGCCCCTGTTGTTGCTTCGCGGCGTCAACTTGGGCCTCGCTTGCCGCCGTGTACTCGTCTCGATCGACCGCCCGGAATACACCAAGAGGTGTTGGTTCCGAAGGTGTGCTTGCCAATCTCGACAACGCAAAGGCCACCGACGGGTCGGGTTGTTGCTCGTCGTGAACCAGCAACTTGTCGGCCCCAACATCGGCCACGTCGACAAGAACGGCACTTCCGGCATCGTCGAGCATGACGCCACGTTCGAGTTCGGCACCGAAGCGGATTGGTTCGCCGTGGCGAAGGTCGATCAGCATGTCGTCGCGATTGGCCTTCTTGGTGATGGCGTCGAAGGCCCCATCGTTGAACACGTTGCAGTTCTGGAACACCTCCACCAGCGCTGCGCCATCATGGGCGTGAGCTCGAGCAAACGTGGCCTGCATGTGCTTGCGGTCCATATCGTGGGTCCGGGCGACGAACGAAGCTTCGGCGCCAAGCGCAACACTTATGGGGTTGAACGGCTGATCGAGCGACCCGAACGGTGACGACTTGGTAACTTTGCCGGGTTCGCTCGTCGGCGAGTACTGCCCCTTGGTCAGCCCATAGATCTGGTTGTTGAACAACAGAATCTTGATGTTGACGTTGCGACGGAGTGCGTGAATGAGGTGGTTGCCGCCAATCGACAACATGTCGCCGTCTCCGCCTACCACCCACACGTCAAGGTCGGGGCGTGCGATAGCCAGACCCGAGGCAATTGCCGGTGAACGCCCGTGGATGCTGTGCATGCCGTAGGTGTTCATGTAATACGGGAACCGAGCGGCGCAGCCGATACCAGAGATGAATACCGTGTTCTCGCGGCGCACCCCGAGGTCGGGCATCATCATCTGAACGGCAGTGAGGATGGAGTAGTCGCCGCAGCCTGGACACCAACGAACGGCTTGGTCAGACGACCAATCGGCCTTCGTGGTCAGCGGCACCTCGGTGGTATCGGAAGCGGTAATTTCGGAAAGGTCGGTCATGTCGGAGTTGTTCCGTTCGGTTCAGAGATTCTGCGGTTCAGTTCGGTTTGGTGACGTAGCTCGGTGATGGTTTGTGGTTTCAGCAGATCGCGGTCAACCGTTGAGCGCGTCGAGAAACGCTGACTCGAGCTCACCAGCGGTGTAGGGCTGTCCCATCATCTTGGTGATCGACTTCACGTCGACCAGATACTCGGCCCGCACAAGACGAGAGAGCTGTCCGAGGTTGAGCTCGGGACAGATCACGGTGTCGAACCCGCCGAGTAGTTCGCCAAGGTTTGGAGGGAACGGGTTGAGGTGCGTGAGGTGAATATGGGCCAGCTTGTGGCCTGCCGACCGTAGTCGTCGGGTTGCGCCCGTGATGGCTCCCCACGTCGAACCCCATCCGAGCACGCAGATCGACGCATCGGCATCGCCCACCAGTTCGGCGAGTGGAATGTCGTCAGCGATCTTGTCGATGCGGGCCTGGCGAATGTCGGTCATCAACTCGTGGTTCTCGGGGCTGTAGCTAACATTGCCGGTGCCGTCTTCCTTCTCCAGACCGCCAATGCGGTGCATCAGGTCGGGGGTTCCCGGAATAGCCCATGGTCGGACCAGGTTTTCGTCTCGCAGATATGGCCAGAACACCCCTTCGCCGTCCTCGTTGGTCTGATTGGGCTCGGTCGCATAGTGCACCGGAATCTCGGGCAGGGTGCTGACATCGGGGATCTTCCACGGCGCCGAGCCGTTCGCGAGGTAGCCGTCAGAGAGCAGCATCACCGGCGTGCGATACTTCACCGCGATCCGCACTGCCTCGATTGCCGCAAAGAAACACTGCGACGGGTTGTAGGCGGCAACGATGGGCATCGGGGCCTCACCGTGGCGGCCATACATGGCCATCATCAAGTCGGAGGCTTCGGTCTTGGTTGGGAGTCCGGTGGATGGGCCTCCGCGTTGGATGTCGATCACCACAAGGGGCAGCTCAAGGCTGATCGCCAAACCAATCGTTTCCCCCTTGAGCGCCACGCCCGGACCACTGGTGGTGGTGATGCCGATGTGCCCGCCATAGGAGGCACCCAGTGCAGCGCCAACCGCAGCGATCTCATCTTCGGCCTGAAAGGTGCGGACGTCGAAGTTTTTGTGCTTCGAGAGCTCGTGAAGAATATCGCTCGCCGGCGTAATGGGATACGAGCCAAGAAAAAGGGGCGTCGACGCTTGATGCGCTGCCGCCACGAGTCCCCACGACAACGCGGTGTTGCCGTTGATGCTTGTGTAGGTGCCCTTTTCGAGCGTTGCTGGCCGGACTTGGTAGTGATGTTCGCTCAGCTCGGCAGTTTCGCCGTAGGCATGGCCTGCATGAAACGCGGCTTTGTTGGCTGCGACGATGGCTTCTCGACCGCCGAACTTGGCATCGATCCACTCAAGGGTGGGATCGAGGGGCCGGCTGTACATCCACGAGAGCAAACCGAGCGCAAAGAAGTTCTTCGACCGTTCGGCGTCGCGGGGCTTTACGCCCAGATCCTTCGCCACCTCTTTGGTGAGGGTGGTCATCTGCACTTCGATGACCGTAAACGCAGCGAGCGAGCCGTCTTCGAGCGGGTTGTCGATGTAGCCAGCCTTGGTGAGGTTGCGTTCTTCAAAGGCGTCGACGTTGACGATGATTGTGCCGCCCACCTCAAGCCGGCCTACGTCGCTCTTGAGCGCTGCAGGGTTCATCGCTACGAGGACATTGGGCGCATCGCCCGGTGTGGTGATCTCGTGGTTTGAGATCTGCACCTGGAACGCCGAGACACCAGCAAGGGTGCCCTGCGGTGCCCGGATCTCGGCGGGAAAGTCGGGCAGCGTGGCCAGATCGTTCCCGAACAGTGCACTTGCACTAGTGAATCGATCGCCGGTCAACTGCATGCCGTCGCCGGAGTCTCCGGCAAACCGCACGATGACTTGATCGATGTCTTTGGCAGCTCCGACTGGTTCAAGAGTGTCGGTCACGTTGTGATTGTCCCCTGTTGTATCGACACCCAGAACAGCTCTAAGTGTCACCTCGGGGGCGCCTACAGATCGAGGCGAATCCGAGGATGATGAGCGAACGGAAATGGCCGAACGAACGATCAGGACCGAACGAAACAAGACTGTAGTCTCGCCACAACGCTAAGTGTGGCTTCGGGCACACCAAGACGCAAAGTTTCGAGCCACCAACCTAGGGAGATGATCTTTAGGGTTTCCTCACCAGCGGATACGATCGGTTTCATGAACGAACAGCAGATGCAGAAAATTCAAAACGAAACTGGCTTTCTTGCCGCGCTTGACCAAAGCGGTGGCAGTACACCGAAAGCTCTCGCCGCCTACGGAATCGAAGCCGATAGCTACGACGGCGATGACGCAATGTTCGATCTGGTCCACGCAATGCGCACTCGCATCATGACCAGCCCCGCTTTTTCTGGCGAACGCATCATGGGTGCCATCCTTTTCGAGATGACGATGGATCGCCAGGTCGAAGGAACCGATACCGCCGACTATCTCTGGAACACCAAAGGTGTTGTGCCGTTCCTGAAGGTCGACAAAGGCCTTGCCGACGAAGCAGACGGCGCTCAGGTGATGAACCCGATGCCAGCGTTGGATGACCTCTGTGCCCGAGCAGTTACCAAGAACGTCTTTGGCACCAAAATGCGTTCGGTCATCAAGATGGCAAACGAGGCCGGAGTGAACGCAGTGGTCGACCAGCAGTTTGAGGTTGGCGCGCAGATTCTTGGCCACGGCCTTATGCCCATCATCGAGCCAGAGATCGATATCAACTCCCCCGAGAAGGCCGAGGCTGAATCGCTCATGCGGGCTCGTATCCTCGAGCACGCCGATGGCCTTGGCGATCAGAAGGTCATGCTCAAGCTCACCCTTCCTGAGGAAGCAAACTTCTACGCCGACCTGGTGAACCACGACAATATCCTCAAGGTCGTCGCTCTGTCCGGCGGCTATGACCGCGACGAAGCCAACCGTCGACTCAGCGAGAACAACGGGATGATCGCCAGCTTCTCTCGGGCACTGTCGCAAGGACTAAGCGCTCACCAAAGCGACGATGAGTTCAATGCGATGCTCGACGGAGCAATTGGCAGTATCTACGCGGCGTCGTCAACCTGATTTACCCACACTTCGCGACACCGTGGTTGGCGGTCTAGCCCTTGGCCTGGTCGCCGAGTAGCAGCGCAAGCGCAGAGCTAGCGGTCTTGTGCGCCGAACCCAGGCTGCGTCGCTGAGGCGATAGCACCAGCTTTGATGCCACCACTTCGGTGCGGCTTTGGGTGCTGCCGCCGGCTCGGTAAAACCGTCGTCGCACCTGTCCAATGACAAGCACGTCGTCTCCCGCTATTCCAGTGGGGCCGTTGCGTTCCCCGAACCACACCACCGGTGAGGTCGAAGCGCCCGACTTGGCCGACGATCCGACACTGGCGGGAACGGTGACCTCAAACTGGCAAAGCTGATCGCCGGACGGAAGAGTTCGCCGGACTTCTTCGCTCGAGAGGTGCCCGCGAAGCACCACCAGGTTGAGCGGCAGGGACGTTGATGCAGAGCATGATGTTGCAGAGGGTTGAGACACTGATGTTCCTTCGGGTGGGCACAGCGAGGCTGTGCACGAATGAAGGAGGAAGTTCCAAGCGACCCTACCGATGACCTGTGACAGTCTCTCTACGACAATCTCCCTAAGACAGGGCAGCCAGCCGCTTCGAGGTATCGGCGAAGGCTCCTGGTTGGCGCTGAATCCAGGCAAAGAGATCTCGGGCACGCGGCGTCCGGCCGGCTCGCTCATAAAGATCGGCAAGCGCATAGGCCCGCGACAGGTGATGGTCCTTCGCCCGCTTCGGCTGCTTCCAGCCTTGCTCGAGTAGCGCGATAGCGCCCTTCAAGTCGCCCTGATCAGCCTTCGCTCCTGCGGCAACGATCCGGCCTTCGGTTACCAACTCGGCACTGGGAGAAGCGTCCTTCAACTCCTCCCACAGCTCATCGACGTCGTCCCACTTTTCAAGGGCGCGGTAGCAGTCGGCCAGTACTGGGTGCTGCTCGGTAGTGCCAGCCAGCGAACGAAACGCCTCCAACTCCTTCACGGCATCTTTCCACTTGCCCAGCCGGTACAGAATCAGCCCATTGAGTTCTCGAACCTCGGCGACATCAGGGGCTGCTTCAACAATGGGTTTGATGGTGCGCCGAGCATCGGCCAACCGTTCATCGGCAAACTCCAACGATGCCCGACCAAGCTTGTCGAGCGCCTTCGCACCTTTGGCCTTGCCCATCGCCTTGTTGAGCGCAGCACCGGTGTCCTCGAGCGCCAACGGAACCTTGGGAAGTTTCGACCGTTCACTTCGACGCGGTTTGCGAGGTGCTTTCTTCGACCCGCGATCGATAGCTTCTTTGGCCTCTTCACGAATCCGCTTGTCGATCTCGTACTTTTCGCGTTCGGGTCGCACCTCACCCGACGGCTCTTGGCGCCCCTCGATATAGCTGGCGCCCTTGCGGGTCAGCGAACCCCATTCGGCTCGATCGGACTTACGCGACGACACCCTACGCGACGGGTCACCGCCGTTCCGACCTCGGTTGTCGCTGCGGTCCCGATTGTCATTGCGGTCGCGGCTGTCATTGCGGTCGCGACTGCCACTCCCCTGTCGACTCCCCGATCCGCCGCGACCAGATCCGCTACGCCCGGACCCCCCGCTCGATGAGCCTCCGCGCCCCGATCCTCCACGGCCAGATCCACCGGATGGGCGCCCGCGTCCACCTTTTCCGCCAGAGCGCGAACCAGAACCTCGAGAATCAGCCACGAGTGCGAGGGTACTGCTTCGCCCGCGACAAGATCTCTCCGGCCGCAGCGAAACCTCTAGGCGTCGAGTTGCAGGTGCTCTTCGATGCCCGGGATTCGATCTTGCGGGCGATGGTTTACATACAGCACTGCGGTTTTCCCAGAAGCGCAGATCCGCTCGATCAACGCCAGCACCAGTTGCCGGTTGATGTCGTCTAGGCCTAGGCATGGCTCGTCGAGAATCAGTAGCGGCGGGTGTTTCACCATCGCACGGGCAATCAGCACAAGGCGCTGATCCCCATGCGAAAGGCTGTTGAACGGTTCGTCGGCTCGGTGCGACATTCCCAGCAACGCTAGCCACTCATCGGCCAAGGCTTTCTGGACATCGGTGCTCTTCGAGTACAACCCGATGCTGTCGAAGAACCCCGAGATGATGACGTTCCTGAGTCCGGTTCCGACCCGGTACTCCCACTGCAGAGCCGTCGACACGTACCCCATGTACTGCTTGATCTGCCAGATGCTTTCGCCGCTGCCCCGTTGGAAGCCAAAGACTTTGATGTCGTTGACGTAACACTGCGGATGATCGCCGGTAATCAGTGCAAGCAGCGAAGTCTTCCCGCTGCCGTTTGGGCCGCTCAGTTGCCAGTGCTGATTGGGTTCGATCGTCCAGTCGAGATTCTCAAAGACGGTGTTGTCCTGGTAGCGGATGGTGGCTCCGGTCAGACACACGAGTGGCTCGCCGGGGTCGAGCGGCGGAAGCTCGGCCGAGGGATCTGCGGCCGGCACCTCGAGATCGGTGGTCTGAAGGTGCAGCAGCTTGCCCAGTTCCGCCATCGCCCGTGCGTCGTCTCGAGCAACCGTCTCCAGCAAGCGGCCGTCGTCGATGTAGGCCACATGGGTGATGAAGTCGGGGCATTCATCAAACCGGTTGAGAACCAGCACCATCGGTACGGTGGCGGCCAGTTGGGCGAGATGGGCCTGCAGCCAACCCAGCGATTTGTTATCGAGTCCATCGAACGGCGCATCGAGTACCAGTAGCTCCGGGTTTCGAGTGAGCGCCCGGATAAGCATCACTTTGCGGGTTTCGCCCGTCGAGAGCTTCCGGAATGCTCGGCCCATCAGTGGCCGGAGGCCCAAGCTATCGACAAGCTCTTGGGCAAGATCGTGGTCGTGGCTCGCGTCGGCGATGATTTCGGCTGCCGGCGTACCTTCGGAAATAACGTCAAGAATGTCGGCGTCGTCCTTGCGCCGCTCAGCCTCGATCAGTTCGGCTTGACGTTCATACGAAACAAGGCACACGCGCTCTGGAACCCCCGAAATCGTTCCGGAGATCGACGAGCCCTCGCCTGCCAGCACGGCGGCGAGGGCCGACTTCCCTGATCCGTTTGCGCCAACGATCAGCCAGTGTTCGCCCGGGTTGATGGTCCAGGTGATGTCGACGAGCTCAAACCGTCCGTCGAAATCAACCGACAACCCGTCGAGGCTGATAGCTCCGCTCGGCAAACTCAGACGATTCGCTTCATGTCGGCCATGTAGCCGCGAAGTTCGGCGCCAATCGCCTCTACCGGATGGCTGCGGATCGCTTCGTTCACTTCGATCAACCGAGCGTTGTCGACGCCGGTGTCGTCGAGCTCGAGGCCCTTGCCGATCACGTCGCTCTTGATGGGCTTCATGAAGTCGGCCAACAGCGGGACACATGCGTGGTTGTACAGGTAGCAGCCATACTCGGCGGTGTCGGAAATGGTTGCGTTCATCTCATAGAGCTTCTTGCGAGCAATGGTGTTAGCGATGAGCGGCGTTTCGTGGAGCGACTCGTAGTATGCCGAGTCGGCGATGATGCCGGCGGCGGTCATCGTTTCGAACGCCAGCTCGACGCCGGCCTTCACCATGGCGACCATGAGGATGCCGTTGTCGAAGTATTCCTGCTCGGCAATCTCCATGTCGCCGGCCGGGGTCTTCTCGAACGGGGTTTCGGCAGTGTCAGCGCGCCAGCCGAGCAGCTCAGCATCGTCGTTGGCCCAGTCAGCCATCATCGTCTCAGAGAATCGACCAGTCATGATGTCGTCCTGATGCTTTCGGTACAGCGGGCGCATGATGTCCTTCATCTGCTCGGACAGATCAAAGGCTCGAATCTTTGCCGGGTTCGACAGGCGGTCCATCATGTTGGTGACACCGCCGTACTTGAGCGCCTCGGTAACGGTTTCCCAGCCGTATTGGATGAGCTTCGACGCATACGCGGGATCGACTCCCTCTTCGACCATTTTGTCGAAGCACAGTAGCGAGCCGGTCTGCAACATGCCACAAAGAATGGTTTGTTCGCCCATGAGGTCCGATTTCACCTCGGCGATGAACGACGACATCAGCACGCCAGCTTTGTGGCCTCCGGTACCAACCGCGTACGCCTTGGCCAATGCCAGACCTTCGCCGTTCGGGTCGTTGTCTTCGTGCACCGCAATAAGGGTAGGCACACCGAAGCCGCGAACGTACTCAGCCCGCACCTCGGAGCCCGGGCACTTCGGAGCGACCATGATCACCGTGATGTCGTCACGAACCTGCATGCCTTCTTCAACGATGTTGAAGCCGTGCGAGTAGGAAAGGCAGGCTCCTTCTTTCATCATGGGCATGACGGTTTCGACCACGTTGGTGTGCTGCTTGTCGGGCGTAAGGTTCAGCACAACGTCGGCGGTAGGCAGCAACTCTTCGTAGGTGCCCACGGTAAAGCCGTTCTCCGTGGCGTTCTTCCACGATTGGCGCTTCTCTTCAATGGCGGCGGCTCGCAGCGTGTACGAAACGTCAAGACCGCTGTCGCGAAGGTTCAACCCTTGATTGAGGCCCTGCGCGCCGCAGCCAATCACCACCATCTTCTTGCCCTTCAGCGCTTCCACGCCGTCCTCGAACTCATCGAGGTGCATAAACCGGCACTTGCCGAGCTCGGCGAGCTGCTCGCGAAGCGGCAAGGTGTTGAAGTAGTTGGCCATAGCAGTGCTTCCAATCAGGGGTAAGAGCAATCAGACGTCAAGGTGGTCTGGTGGTGAGATCCTAGTGATCGCCCTGCGTTTCGTAAATTGACATATTTGCAACATAACGTCCCGATATGCACAACATACGGCCGACGGGTCCATACTGAGCGGGTGGACATACGAACCTTGCGGCACTTCATTCTCTTGGCCGAGACGCTGCACTTCGGCCGCGCAAGCGCTCGAGCCAACATCAGTACTTCGGCGCTCTCGCGCAACATCCGGCAACTCGAAGACGAACTCAACGTTACGTTGTTCGACCGCGACAACCGATCGGTGGAGCTCACCGCCAAGGGCCAGACGTTCCAACGATACGCCAAAGACACGGTGCAGCAGTGGGAGCAGATCCGTTTCGATCTCACCGACCCCTCCGAACAGCTGCAAGGGGAAATCAGCCTTTACTGCTCGGTTACCGCAAGCCATAGCATTCTTGTCGATCTCCTCAATAGCTTTCGGCCCGCTCACCCGGGCGTCGAGATACGACTCCAGACCGGCGATCCTCAGCACGCTATCGAGCGAGTCGTAGCGTTCGAGGAAGACCTCGCAGTCGCCGCCCGCCCCGACACGTTGCCCGACGGCCTGATCTTCGAGCCGATTCTGGTCTCCCCGCTGGTGTTCATTGCACCAGCCGACACATCAGAGCTCGGCACTACCCCACTACCACCAGCCGATGCCGACGACTGGAAGCACATTCCCATGATTCTCGCCTCGAGCGGTCTTGCCCGCGACCGAGTCGACGCATGGTTCCAAGAACTCGACGTCAGTCCGAAGATCTATGCCCAGGTAGCTGGGAATGAAGCCATCGTGAGCATGGTCAGCCTCGGCCTCGGTGTAGGCGTAGTCCCCAAGATCGTCCTCGACAACAGTCCCCAGGCCGAACAGGTCCGAACAATCAACGCCCAACCAGCCTTAACCCCCTACGACCTCGGCCTAGTAACCCAAAAGCGCAACCTTAGAAACCCCCTAGTAAGCGCCTTCTGGGACCTAACCACCAAAAAGTAACAATCCGGTGCCTGGAACCAACAACCCCGATGGTGCCAGGCACCGGACGGGCCGACCACCGCATACGGATCTGCGCGAGGTCTGCAATTACAACGATCACCAAGGTTTATCGCCCATTTGGACTTTTATACCTGGCACCAAACACCCCGAAAGGTGCCAGGTACCGACAGGTTTCACAGGCAGGTACCGACAGACAGCGTGAGCAACCCATTCCAAAACGACGAAAGGCCCCGGCTGGAAATCCAGCGGGGGCCCTTCTTGAGAAATCCGGCGGCGTCCTACTCTCCCAGGGACTGACGTCCCAAGTACCATCGGCGCTATCGCGCTTAACTTCCGTGTTCGGAATGGGAACGGGTGTGACCACGATGCTAAAGCCACCGAAACTAGTTGCCTAGTTTGGCGATTTCGTATGACCTGCTGCCGGCAACCCCAAACGGGGAGGCAAACAGGTATTTGTGCTTCAAAAGATGACCTTCGAAGACTCCATAGCGAACACGAACACCAATGATCTAGAAGATCAAAGTTTTGTAGCTGACAGCCGAAGCTGTCAGTTGCGAAATTGAGTGTAATCCAAGCCCTCGGCCGATTAGTACCGGTCAGCTAAACACATTGCTGTGCGTACACTTCCGGCCTATCAACGTGGTGTTCTACCACGGGCCTTACCCGGTTAACCCGGTGACTGAATTCATCTCAAGACAGGTTTCCCACTTAGATGCTTTCAGCGGTTATCCTTTCCGCAGGTGGCTAACCAGCCATGCCCCTGGCGGGACAACTGGCACACTAGAGCTGCGTCCAACCCGGTCCTCTCGTACTAGGGTCAGTTTCTTTCAATTCAGTTGCGGCTACAGAGGATAGGGACCGAACTGTCTCACGACGTTCTAAACCCAGCTCGCGTACCGCTTTAATGGGCGAACAGCCCAACCCTTGGGACCTGCTTCAGCCCCAGGATGCGATGAGCCGACATCGAGGTGCCAA
>CALJDK010000103.1 GCA_938023735.1 uncultured Acidimicrobiales bacterium | reverse complement strand
CCCGCCAAGCTCGACCCCGAGGGTTTCGTCGAAGAGTTCGGACAGCGTCCGATGGTGCACCTGGCCGAGCTGGGCATCCTTGGACCCGATGTGGC
The DNA here is from genome assembly GCA_938023735.1 of uncultured Acidimicrobiales bacterium. Classification (GTDB taxonomy): domain Bacteria; phylum Actinomycetota; class Acidimicrobiia; order Acidimicrobiales; family SHLQ01; genus CALLQB01. The sequence continues at coordinate 45,421 of CALJDK010000103.1, read as the reverse complement.
GATGACCCACTGTGTGCAGGTCGACGACAACGAAGTGCAGGTGATGGCCGAAACGGGTGTGCACGTGGCCCACTGCCCCACCACCGCCCTCAAGGTTTCCTACGGCGTCACCCAAGTGGGCAAGATGCCCGAAATGGTGATGTCGGGAATCAACCTGGGTATCGGCACCGACGGCAACAATGCCTCGAATTACTCCGACCTCATGCGCGCCGCCTACCTGGTTGCGGGACTCTTCAAAGACAGCCGCCAGGACCCCCAAATGTTCCCTGCCGAGAAGGCCTACGAAATGGCAACGCTCGGCGGCGCCGAGCTGATGCAGATGTCGGACTCCATTGGTTCGCTCGAGCCGGGCAAGCTGGCCGACACCGTACTCCACGACACCGATCGGCCCGAGTGGCGGCCGCTGCTCAACGTGATGAACCAGCTGGTCTGGTCGGCCGATGGTCGGGGTGTGCACACCGTGATCGTCGATGGCCAAAAGGTTGTCGAGGACGGCCGGATGCTTACCATCGACGAAGACAAAATGTGGGCCGACGCGCAACAGTCAGGCGAGGCCATCACGCTTCGGTCGGGCTTGCCCGACAAGTCGAAGTACCCGGTGCTGTAGCGAGTTTCTATGGTTTGATGCCGGCTCGCCGAAGCAGGCTGCGCCCGGCGTCGTGTGCCTCGGCGGCCAGATCGTCAAGGTTCACCGCGGTCAACTCGCCGTCCACCACAACGGCGTCGCCGGCCACATAGACATCGCGCACCGAGCGCCCGTCGCTGCCCCATACGAGCTGGAGGACCGGGTCGTCGCTTGGCGGAATCCACTCGACTCGGGTGCGGTCGTGCACCACTAGGTCGGCCTGCTTGCCCACCTCGATCGACCCAACCGCAGCATCGACACCCAGAGCCTCGGCTCCGCGAATCGTCAACAACTCGAGCGCATCGGATGCGCCGAACACGGTGGGGTCGAGCGTGGTGTCCTTTGCGAGTCCGGCAAAGAGCGCTGCGGTGCGGATGCCATCGACCATGTCGCCGGCGTTCTCGGCATCGCAACCGAGCGCGAGCGCTCCACCCGCCTTCCATAGGTCGAGATGCCGAAACGACTGCGAGGTGCCTTGGCCCAACCGCAGATACGCCCACGGGCAGGCGATAACCGCGGCACCGGTGTCGAGCACGATCTGTACCTCGTGGTCGTCGAGGTGCACGCCGTGGGCGATCTTCACGTGCGGCCCCAAGGCACCCAGGTCGTTTAGGTGTACCAGCGGCGCCTTGCCGGTTCGCGCAAGGTAGGCGTCGGTATCGGAGGTGCTGGGCGACAGGTGAAAGGTGAGGCTCACGTTCTGGGACCTGGCCAAATCGGAGGCCCGCACGACAAGTTCGTCGGACATCAAGTTGTGACCTACCAGCGACACCCACGCATCGATGAGCTCACCGTCGGCCAGCGACAATGACTCGCGCTGGCGGTCGAGCACCTCGTCGGGGGTTCCGGTGAACGGGCCCTCTTCGATATCCCATCCCCACGAGCCAATGGTGAGCCGCGCCCCGATCTTGTTCGCTGCGGCAACCACCCGGTCTGGGTGCGCAACGGTTCCTGCTTCGAAGGTTGACGTCACGCCGTTCTTGAGCGACTCGGCCAGGGTGAGGGTTGCCGAAAGCTCGTCGTCGTCGCCGGTGTGTTCGGCGTGCACAGGAACCGACCAGGTGAAAATGGCGTCGCCCGGCGGAAGATCGTCGGGGATCGACGACTGAATCAGGCGGTCGCCGGTGAGATGTTGATGGCCGTTGATGTAGCCAGGAACGATGAGGTCGGTGGCCGAACCGGCCACCTCGGCGTCAGGATGAGCGGCCGCCAGCTGGGCATAGCCGCCGACCGAGGCGATTGACGATCCGTCGATGAGCACCGCACCCTCGTCGATGATCCGGCGCTCGGGGTCCATGGTGACCACGGCACCGCGAATGAGTTTCACCCGGTGAAGCCTATGAGTTCGGCGAACCGGCGACGCCACTCGACCGACGGCTTGTCGGACTGCACGTTGACCACACCGGTTCTGCCGAGCGGAAGGGTGCCGGGCACCTGCTCGAGCATGGCCTTGTCTTCGGCGCCGATAGCCAGATCGAAAGCGATGATCTCGTCGGGGTCGGTGCTGTGATCGTCGTTGCGCCACACCACAAAGGTAAAGAGCGAGTTGAGGTCGTCGACCGGGGTGGTGAGCAACAACAGGATGTGTTCGAGCCCGTCGTCGTAACGGATGGTGCTGCGCACACAGAACGGAAGCGCGAACCCGGTGGTCATCACCCGGTGCACGGTGTCTTCTTCGGAGCCGCTTACCGCAACCGCCTCGTCGGGGTTCGAAGCTTCGACTTCGTACTGGTAGCCAAAGAACTCGTCGTCGAGCTGCGAGAGCTCGATCTTGGGCACATAGGGATCCTGCGCTCCACCGAAGGTGCCGGTGTGCACCCAGGGGAAGTGGCTGAAGTCCATGAAGTTGTCGACCAGGCGAGGGCTCGACGTGGCCCACGAATCGACCGGTGTGTTGATGCGACGAAACGCCGGGTCGTCCTCCTGACCAATCGCCGGGATCGTCGTGGTCGGGTCGCCCGGACACATCCAGATCAGGCCGTACTTCTCTTCGACCTTCACGCACGGCAGATGCGCGGTTGGTGGGATGGCAGCACCGGGACCCGACGACGGAACGCTCACGCACGTACCGTCGGCGCCAAAACCCCAGCCGTGGTAGGCACAACTCAGCACGCCGCCTTCGAGCTTGCCGATAGACAACGGCGCCTCGCGATGGGGGCAACGGTCGGGCGCAGCGATCAGCTCACTATTGGGGCCGCGCCAGATCACGTAGTTGTGGCCAAGCAGGCGGACGGCATGTGCTTGGTCGGCTGGTGACTCGACAAGGCCTGCGCTTGCGACTGGATACCAGCACCCTCGCAGCGCCTCGCTCTCTACAAATGCGGTCATTCTGTTCCCCCATCCCCGTGGTCAGACCAACGGACCATAGCGCGCGTTCGCAGTTCAGCTACTAGGTTCCGGACATGTCAACTGTCGAGTGGGGTGTGTACAGCCTCTGCGACCATCTCATCGACCCAGTTCTCCGAGCCGCCACCACCCAGGGCGACCGCTTGCGCGACATCGCCCAGCAGGCATCGCTGGCCGAAGAGGCTGGTTTCCATTCCTTCGGTGTGGGCGAGCACCACTTCAGCGACTACATCCTTCCGGCGCCGCTCATCCTTCTTGCCTACGCGGCGTCGAGCACCGCCACCATTCGTCTCGGCACGTCGGTAACGCTGCTGGCCAATCAGGACCCGGTGCGAACCGCCGAGGAGTTGGCGGTACTCGATGTGCTCACCGACGGGCGCGCCGAGGCCACCTTCGCTCGCGGCGTTTCCGAAGCCACGGCGCGAGCCTTTGGGTTCTCCGACTTCGACGAAGTACGGCCGCGGTTCGAGGAGAATCTGCGACTTGTACTTCGTCTGCTCAGCGAAGACGAGGTCACCTGGTCGGGCAAACACCGCACACCGCTCGACAAGATCCGGATACAGCCCCGTCCGGTGCAGTCGCCCCGCGATGCGATCTGGGTTGGTGGCGGTCTGTCGCCAATCTCGGCCGACCTTGCGGCCGGACTTGGGTTGCCGTTGATGTTACCCAGCCTGTTCAAATGGCCCGTCGATTACAAAGACATCGTCGGCCGGTACCGTCAGCATTCGGCCGACGCCGGCAACGTGGCCCGGGTGGGATTCCCCACATACCTGCACGTGGCCGAGACCACGCAGTTGGCTCGCGAACGGTTTCGGGCGCGGTTCGAACACTACGTGGCGTTTGCCCGCTCGAACCGCACCGGCTTTGGTCGGCCGATGGATTTCGATGCGCTACTGAAGGGCCCCGTGGCGTGCGGCAGCCCGGCCGAGGTAGGCGAACGGATCGCAGAGATCAACGAGACCCTCGACCTCGACCGGCAGATGTTCATGATCGATGCCGGCGGCATGCCTCACGACATCGTGGCCGACGTGATCGACCTGATGGGTTCGAGGGTTCTTCCCGAGTTTCCCGGCTCGTAAACCTCGGGTTAGTTCTTGGCCCAGCGCTCGGCGAGGGTGGCAAACACGCCCTGATCCCACGAGAACTCGACCATGTTGCCGTCGGGGTCGCGTAGCATCGTGATGTAACCAATTGGTGCGGGCATCATCGTTGGCGGCATGCCCAGACATCCGGCCGCTTCGGCCTTTGCCGCAATCTGGTCGACGGCTTCTTTGGTGGGCAATTCGATGCCGAAGTGGGCAAAGGGGGCCAGCGTGGCTCGTGGCGCTTCGGCGAAGGGGTCTTTCCCATCGAAGAATTGGGCAAGAACTAAGATGAACGGGTTGTTGGTTTCGCCTTCCATGCCGAGCCAGGCGCCGTAGCCCATGTCGTCTTCGCGCTTGTCGATGAGCGCCATGGGCGTGAACTCGGTGAACCAGGCGATTGTGGCGTCGATGTCGGCCACCCGCAACGCAATATGGGTCCACCGCGCCTCGGTTGGGTGCAACTCATAGGTTGGTTCTGGTGCGTCGCTCATCGACTTGGCCTCCCGATTTTCCTGAACCCTAGCAGCGGTCCGATGGTCAGACCATATGAGTCATGACCCTCGGACAGGTCTTGGACCAATGGTCGGACCAACAAACCAACTACCATTTCGGCCATGCCCGAGCAGCCACCGTTTGAGCCCATAACCCGCGACACCGTGAGCTCCCAGATTCGCGATCAGCTACTCAAGCGGGTAACGACCGGCGAGATGGCACCGGGTTCGCCCATCCCTTCCGAACGCGAACTCAGCGCCCGGTTTCAGGTAGCCCGAACCTCGGTGCGCGAAGCCCTGCAGGGACTCCTTTCGATGGGTGTCATCGAGCGGCGCGGCAACCGGTCCTATGTTGCCGAGCATCTTCCGAGCGTGGTGGTCGAGCGCGGCAACAACCGCAAGACCTTTGTTGCCGAGCTGTTCGAAACGCGGCGAGTTCTTGAAGTCCCGATCTTTGAGATGGCGGCCGACCGGGCCGACCAGGACGATCGCGACCGGATCACCCAGATCGCCCGCTCGTTTCATGATTCGCTCGATATCCCCGAGTTTCGAAAGCTCGATCGCGAGTTCCACACCTCCATCGCGCAGTGTTGCGGCAACCCACTTCTCATCGAGCTGTATGCGAAGGTTCTCGACGAGCTGTTTCGTTCTGGCGAGTTCGACGAGTTGCTCGGCGCCGAGAAGAACCGGACCGAGGTCAAACAGATCATCGCGACGGCGTCGGCCGCCCACCTGGCCATTGCCGAAGCGTTTCAGTCAGGCGATGCCTCGGCGATGCGGTCGGTGACCAAGAGCCACCTCGACGAAGTGGAACACGCCATGGTCGAAGACCTGAAATAGAGCCGAAGACCTGAAATAGGGTCGAAGACCTGAAATAGAGCCGTTGACCTGAGTTAGTCGTCGCCCACCTGGTCGAGAAATGTCTGGCCGTCCCAATAGTCGGTGCGGTGGGTTATGAGACCGTCGTGTACCTCGAGGCGTTGCACCCCGCGGATCCGGATCGGAGATTCACCCTGCCACCGGGCGGTCAGCGTGTAGAAGGCCGCAACGGTGTCGCCCTCCGCAACCAACTGCTCGGCTTCGTACCGAAGGTCGATCATGTCGGCCAGAAAGCTGGGGAGCCGTTCGAGGTAGGCGTCGCGGCCGACGCACCCCGAAGCCAGAGTTGTGGTGTGCTCGTTGACGAAGTCCGGGGCCACGAAGGCGGCGATTTCACCGGGGTTTCGGCCCGCGAATGCGGCCAGGTACGAGGCCACAATCTGCCGGGCGTCGTTGGGCGAATCATCGCCGGTTGTGGGTGCCATCGCCGCAGCGTACCGATTGGCGGCCAAAGGGGCGAGTGATATGGTCAGACCATCAGTCCAGCCAACGAGGGGTCATGAGGGTCGGATGAGTATTACGGGTATGAATCATGCCGTTCTGTATGTGCGCGATGCCCAACGGCACAAACAGTTTTATGAAGAGGTGCTCGGCTTCATCACCGTCATCGACGGGCCGGGGCCGTTTGTGTTTATGCGCGCTCCAGCGTCGGAGAACCACCACGACATTGCGTTCTTCACCATCGGGGCGCAGGCCGGACCATCCGAGGCCGGCCAGCGCAGCGTGGGCATGTACCACCTGGCTTGGGAGGTCGCGACGCTTGAAGAACTGGTCGAGATGCAGACCCGGCTTGAAGCGGCTGGCGCGCTCAAAGGGGCGTCGGATCATGCGGTCAACAAGAGCCTGTATTGCATGGACCCCGACGGGCTCGAGTTTGAAGTGATGTGGCTCGTTCCGCCCGAACACTGGGGCGACGAAGAGAACCAGGCCATCATTCGGCCGCTCGATCTGGCCGAAGACCAAGCTCGATTCAGCGAACTCACCGGCAGTTCAGGAAGCACGGGAGATAGCGCATGAACCTGTCCGATCAATTTTGTTACTTCTTCGACGACGACGCCTTCGTCGAAACCGATCGCCCCGGGTTCCGTCGTCGGGTCATCACCGGCGAGAACCTGCAGCTCTGTTTCTGGCGAATCGCTGGCGGCTCTACGGGATCGTTCCTGCACAAGCACGACGAGCACGAGCAGCTCGGCATCATCGCCCGAGGCAAACTCGACTTTCGTATCGGCGAGCAGGACTGCGAGGACCGCAGCGTCATCGGCGCCAACGAGGCATACCTTGCGTCGCCGGGAACCTGGCATGGCGAGAGCGTGTTTATCGGCGACGACGAATACGACGAGTGCTGGATTCTCGACGTGTTTGCCCCGCCCCGTGACGATCTGCGGGAGGGCTGATGAGCGCACCCGATTGGCGCCTTGCCGTCGACATTGGCGGAACCTTCACCGACGTTGTTCTCGTCGATGCATCGTCGGGTCGGGTAGTGGTCGACAAGACCCTCACCACCCCAAGCGCGCCGCTCGACGCCGTTCGCACCGGCCTCACCCAGCTACTTGCCAAGGCAGGCGTAACCCCCAGCGAGATCACCGCACCCATCGTGCATGCCACCACCCTCATCACCAACGCGCTTATCGAGGGCAAGACCGGCCGAGCCGGGTTGGTTACCACCAAAGGCTTCGGCGACACCCTGTTGATTCGCGACGAGCATCGCTACGACATGTACGACTTACAGATCGAGTTTCCGGCGCCGCCGATTCCGCGCGATCTCACCTTCGAACTCGACGAGCGCACTGGCGCCGAAGGCGTGGTTCTCACCGACCCGTCCCCGGCCGATCTCGATGCGCTTGCCGATCAACTCAAGGCCGCCAACGTCGAGTCGGTGGCGATCTGTCTCATTAACTCCTACGTGAACGGCACCAACGAGCGACTGGTGGCCGAGCATCTTCGTGGCGCACTTGGCGTGCCGGTGTGCATCTCGTCGGAGATCTCGCCCCAGATTCGCGAGTACCCCCGTATGGTCACCACGGCCTGCAACGCCTCGACCATGCCGGTTATCGGCCCCTACCTCGACGAACTCCAGAAGTGGCTCGCTGCCGAAGGCTTCGGCGGTTCGGTATTGATGATGCTGTCCAACGGAGGCGTGGTATCGGCCGACGATGCAGCTGTCGGTCCGATCCGCCTCGTTGAATCCGGCCCCGCTGCGGGAGCGCTGGCGGGCACCTGGTTCGCCAACCGACTCGGAATCGACCGCTTGCTCTGCTTCGACATGGGTGGCACGACGGCGAAGGCCTGCCTCATCGAGCACGGCGAACCCGAACTCACCAACACCTTCGAGGTCGCCCGGGCCTACCGGTTCAAAAAGGGATCCGGCTTCCCGGTCTCGGTGCCCTCGGTCGACCTGGTCGAGATCGGTGCGGGTGGCGGAAGCCTGGCCCGCGTCGACCAATTCGGACTCTTGAAAGTAGGCCCCGATTCGGCAGGCGCCGACCCCGGCCCGGCCAGTTACGGCAACGGCGGCACCATTCCCGCGGTCACCGATAACGATGTCATCCTCGGCCTACTGGACCCGGCCGGCTTCCTCGGTGGCGACATGCCGCTCGATGCCTCGCTAGCCGAAGACGCAGCAGCGTCGGTAGCCGAAGGCCTCGGGCTCAGCACCATCGATACCGCTGCTGGTGTACACGAAGTCGTCAACCAGAACATGGCTGCAGCGGCACGAATGCATGGCGTGGAGATGGGCGTCGACCTTCGGGGCGTGCCGCTTATTGCCTTTGGTGGCGCGGGTCCGGTTCATGCCTGTGGTGTTGCCGACTTGCTCGAGTCTGACCGGGTCATCTTCCCGGTAAACGCCAGCGTGCTGTCGGCGTTTGGCACGTTGGTGTCGCCGGTCCGAATCGATCTGGCCCGGTCGCTCCCCCGCCTCATCGACCGCGTCGACCCCGTCGAGCGCGATGCGCTACTCGACGACCTTCGCGACGAAGGCCGCCGGGTGCTCCTTGCTGCCGGTGTGCCCGAAGACGCCGTGGTGTTCCGCTACGGCGTCGATGCCCGCTACGCCGGGCAAGGCAACGAGATCACCGTATGGGTTGGCGAAGGAACCTCGTGGCCCGCCAGCGCCGAGCAAGTCACCGGCGCCTTTGTCGAGGAATACCAACGCATTTATGGCATGGCCATACCCGATGTGGCCATCGAGGTCGTCACCTGGCGACTGTCGGCGTCGGCCGCCACCTCGGTGGTCGAACCCGATACCACTCTTGCCGCAGCGACGGGTTCGCCCGAGCCAACCAAGCAACGCGGCGTGGTGTTCGGACGCGGCCAAGACCCAATCGACACCCCCGTGTACCAGCGCAGCGATCTCGGCGCCGGCGCCACCTTCCCGGGCCCGGCCATCGTCGAAGAACGCGAAACCACCTCGGTCATCCGGCCAGGCTGGGACGTCGAGGTTGCGACCGACGGTTCACTCATCGCCACCAGGAGAACATGATGACGGTTATCGACCAACTCAATGCCGAGTTCGACCCCGTCGAACTCGAGATTCTGTGGCAGTCGCTTATCTCTACGGTGAACGAGCAGGCAAGGGCGCTTCAGCGCGCCGCCTTCTCCCCTATCGTGCGCGAGGCGGGCGACTTGGCAAATGCCGTGTTCGATCGTCGAGGCCGCATGGTAGCCCAGGCGGTTACCGGCACGCCGGGTCACATCAACTCGCTCGCTATCGGTGCGGCCTCGATGCTCGAGGAGTACCCGCTCGACACGCTCGAGCCGGGCGATGTGCTCATCACCAACGATCCGTACAAGACCGCCGGGCAGCTACTCGACGTGACGGTGCTGGTGCCGGCATGGCGCAACGGCAAACCCATTGCGTTCTTCGGTTCGACGATTCACCATACCGATGTTGGCGGTTACGGCATCGGCGCGGGCGGCCGCGACGTGTTCGAAGAGGGCTTGTGGATTCCAATCTGCAAGCTCATGAAGGCCGGCGAGCGCAACGAAGATGTGTGGCGGTTCATCCTTTCCAACGTGCGTCAGCCCGATCACATGGCTGGCGATCTTCACGCCCAAATGGCGTCCGGTCAGGTTGGTGCGCAGCGTCTCGGCACGCTGTGCGACTCGTTTAACCTTGACGACATCGAGGCCCTCGCCGACGAGATCATCGACCGCTCCGAAGCTGCTACTCGCGAGAGCTTCAAGAAGCTCAAGTCGGGCAGCTACGACGCCAGCGCAATCCTCGACCTGGCCGACGGCAGCCTTATCGACATCGTGTGTTCGGTGCAGGTCGACAGCGACAAGGGCGAGATCACCGTCGACTACGAGGGCACCTCGCCGGCCAGCCCGTGGGGCATCAACGTGGTGAAGAACTACACCCACGCCTACACAACGTTCACCGTACGGTCGTGCATCAACCCTGACATTCCCAACAACCACGGCAGCCTGGCGCCGATCAACGTGGTGGCACCCGAGGGTTCCATCGTCAACGCCATCCCACCGCAGCCGGGAACCGCACGGCACGTGGTGGGCATGTTTCTGCCAAACGCGCTGCTGAAGGCACTGGCCCAGATCAACCCGGAAGAAGCGATGGCCGAGGGTTCTGGCGCCGTGTGGACCATGCAGGTCAACGGCAACCACGACGATGGCTCGCCGTTTATCACCGCCATGTTCACCTATGCCGGTGGCGTCGGCGCCCGGGCCAGCAAGCCCGGCCTCAACGCCTGCTCGTACCCCACCGGGGTTTCGGCGGTGCCCATCGAAGTCGTCGAAGCTTCGGCACCCATTCGCTTCCGCGAGAAGTCGCTCCGCGCAGGTTCGGGCGGCGCCGGCAAACAGACCGGCGGCCTTGGTCAGACCATCGAGTTTTCGGTCGACACCGAAAAACCCTGGCAGCTCAATGCGGTAACCAGTCGACTCTCGCACGCACCCGAAGGTATCTTTGGTGGTTCGGCGGGCGCATCGGGTGGCTTCACCGTCAACGGCGAGCCGGTCGAAACTCAGGCCCGAATTTCGTTGAGCAAAGAAGACGTGGTTCGCCTCGACCTGCCCGGCGGCGGCGGATACGGAGCCCCCGACTAACCATGGCCACCTGGGACGAACCCCGCAGTTTTGCCAGTACCTGGCACAGCACTGTCGCGAGTCGTCCCGACGCGCCCTTCCTTGTCTTTGAGGCGCCCGACGGATCCGTGGCCGAGTGGAGTTACGCCGAGTTCGACGAGCAGGTCGGCCAGGTGGCGGCATTTCTACGGGCCAATGGCGCCGAACCCGGTAGTGCCGTTCATCTGGCGCTCACCAACAGTCCCACGTTTGTTGCCGTTTGGCTGGCTGCGGTTCGCCTGGGCGCATGGATCGTGCCGGGCGATCCAATGGGCCGCACCCCCGAGTTCGCCGATCAGATCCAGCGCACGGCGCCGGTTGTTGGCTTCCACGCCATCGATCGGGCCGACGCCTACCTCGACGCGGTGCCGTCGACAATGACGGCGGTGGCCATCGACGAAGCCGACACGACCTTTGCGCCGTTCGCTACTGGCGCCGAACCAACTTCCGAGTGGCCACAACCTGCGCCCACCGACCGGGCCGCCGTGATGTTCACAAGCGGCACCACCGGCCGACCCAAGGGTGTCGAGATCACCCAGGCCAACTACGCCTTCGCGGGCAAGGTAATGGCCGAGTCGGCAGCGCTTACCGCCGACGACCGCCACATCGTGGTGCTTCCGCTGTTCCACGCCAACGCACAGTACTACTCGTTTGCGTCGGCGATTTGGGCCGGCGCTTCGGTGGCGCTGATGCACACCTTCTCTGCCAGTTCGTTTCTTCCTCAGGCCGCACGACATGGCGCCACCTGCGCCAGCCTCTTCGCGGCTCCGATGCGGATGATCCTGGCCCGAGGCCAAAAGACCGATGGCGTGGCGCTTCGGCATTGCTGGTTCGCGCAAAACATCTCCGACGACCAGTACCAGACCCTCACCAACTGGTTTGGTTGCCAGCCCCGACAGCTCTACGGAATGACTGAAACCATTCCTGCGGTGCTCACCGACTCGGCCACCGACCCTCGCCCCGACGCTATGGGGTTCGTTTCGGCCGGCTGCAGCGTCGATACTCACCGAGCCGATGGCACCCCAGCCGATGCCGACGAGATTGGCGAAATCGTTGTGGGCGGCACACCCGGCATCACGTTGTTTGCCGGGTACCTCGACGACCCCGACACCACCGCTAAGAGCTTCCGCGATGGCTGGTTCCTCACCGGCGACCGGGCATCACGCGATGGCGACGGCCGCTTCTTCTTCGATGGCCGCCGCTCCGACGTGTTGAAGGTGGCGGGCGAGAATGTTTCGACCGTCGAGGTCGAAGCCGTCCTCACCGCTCACCCCAAGGTGCTTGAAGCATCGGTGGTCGGTGCCGCCGACCCCATCTATGACGAAGTGCCGGTGGCCTTCGTGGTGGCCGCAAGCCCCGACGATCCCCCAACCGCCGACGAGCTTCTTCACTGGTGCGGAACCCGGCTCGGTAAGGCGAAACAACCACGAGAACTCACGTTTCTCGACGAGCTCCCCCGCACCAGTGTTGGCAAGATCCGCAAGTTCATCCTGAAGGAACAAACCGTATGAGTCAGCTCGACGCAGACCTGTTGGCAAGCCTTGATGCCTCAACCGCCGATGTTGGCGACGCCCGAACCCTGCACCCCGACTTCTATGTGTCGGCCGACGTGTTGGCTGCTGAGAAGGAAGCGCTGTTCATGCGCGAGTGGTTGGCGGTTGGTCGGGCCGAACGCATCCCCAACGCGGGCGATTGGTTCACAGTCGACATCATGGACGAGCCCATCATTGTGGTGCGCGACAAAGAAGGCGTCGTTCGTTCAATGTCGGCGGTTTGCCAGCACCGGGCCATGCAGGTGTGCGAGGGCGAGGGCAATGCTTCGACCTTCAAGTGTCCGTATCACCACTGGATTTACGGACAGGACGGCCGACTCCTTGGCTCGCCGGCAATGGAGCGCACCAACGACTTCGACAAGTCCGAGTTTGGGCTACCGCCGCTTGCGGTCGAAGAGTGGCAGGGTTTCATCTTCGTCAACTTCGATCTCGACGCCGCCCCGCTGGCCCCCACCCTCGAGCGCTACACGCCGTTCCTGGCCAACTTCGATCTGGCCGATGCAATCTGCCCCGGCACCTTCACCCTCGAGAACCTTCCGTGGAACTGGAAGGTCATGTTCGAGAACTTCAACGACGGCTACCACGCCAATCGGCTGCATCAGTTCGTGCAGGATTTCTGCCCGTCAGACATGTCGGGTTTCCCGGTGCCGTGGGACGACGAATCCAACGTGGTGTTCCGCACCGCGGGCTATACCCACATCGACGGAGGCTTCAACGCTACCCACCGGGTGATTATGGATGTTTTTCCCAAGCTCACCGAGGAAGATCGCATGCGGTCGACCTTTGCGCTGATTCCGCCGGTGATGTGCTTGGGCACTGCGCCCGATCAGTGCTTCTTCTTTCTTATCCGGCCCACTGGGCCCGAGACCATCGATGTCGAGATCGGCTACATCTTTCATCCGTCGACGCTCGAAGATCCGTTGTTCGAAGAGAAGCTCGCGCTGTCCGATGCCGGCGTGCAGGTCTTTGTGCAGCAGGACCAGGACGCCACCACCAAAGTGCAAAAGGGTCTTCGATCGAGGTACGCCCCCCGTGGGCGTTACTCGTGGCAAGAGGAAAGCCATGTGCAGTTCAACCGTTGGCTTGCCAAGCGATATCGCGAAGCAAGCTCAGGATAGTCGGTTGCAAATTGCAACCTAGTTAGCATACGGCCGCTCGCGCAGATAAGAATGCGCCATGGCCCATAAGAATCGATACACATACGGACACGGCCTCGGTCGTGCGGAGGGGAATCCAATGTCAACGAAAATTGTGAGGAAGCTGGCGCTTGCGCTGGCGTTCATGCTTCTTGCTGCTGCGTGCGGTAGCGACGATCCCGTTGCTTCCGGGGGTGGTGAGGACGACGCGCCGGCCACCACCGAGGCGATGGAAGATGAAGAAGCCATGGAAGACGACGGCGAGACCAAGACCATTCGTGTCGCCGCCGTTGCCAACGGCAACGTTGAGCGCATGGCCGAGCTTGCTCCGGAGCACTTCACTCCTGACTCCGGCATCGAGGTCGAGTTCACCATTCTCGACGAAGGAACGCTTCGCGAGGTAACCACTCGTGACGTTGCCGCCGAGGGTGAGCAGTTCGACGTCGTAATGATCGGTATGTACGAGACGCCGCAGTTCGGTGCGAACGGCTGGCTCACGCCGCTGAACGACCTTGCCTCTGCATCGTCGACCTACGACATCGATGACCTGATCCCCGCCGTTCGTGGTGGTCTTTCGGTCGACGGCGAGCTTTACTCGTCGCCGTTCTACGCCGAGTCCTCGTTCGTCATGTACCGCTCGGACATCATCGACAACATGCCAGACGCCCCCACCTGGGAAGAGGTCGCGGCAATCGCTCGCGAGATCGACTCCGATGAGATGGCCGGCATCTGCCTTCGTGGAAAGCCAGGCTGGGGCGACCTCGGCGCTGCCTTCACCACCGTACTCAACACCTTCGGTGGTACCTGGTGGTCGGCAAACGACGACGGCTCCATCGGAACCTCGCAGGTCGATCAGCCTGAGTTCAAGGAAGCTCTTCAGTTCTACGTAGACCTTCTCAACGACGCTGGCGAAGACGATGCTGCTAACTCCAGCTTCAACGAGTGCAAGACCCTTTACGAAGAGGGCAAGGTTGCTATGTGGTACGACGCCACCGTGGCCGCCAGCCTCTTCCCTGAGGATGTAGTTGAAAACACTGCGTTCGCTCTTGCTCCTACCGTTGAGACCGCTGGTTCGGGTTGGCTCTGGGCATGGACCCTCGCAATCCCCGCAACCGCTGCTGATCCCGAAGCCGCTTTCGAGTTCATCGACTGGGCAACCAACGCCGAGTACCACGAGCTCATTGCCGAGCTTGACGGATGGCGTGCAGTACCTCCGGGTACCCGTCAGTCGCTCTACGAGCGTGCTGAGTACCAGGATGCCGCTTCAGCCTTCGCTCAGCGCACCCTCGACGCCATGCTCGCCGCACCGATCGACAACCCCGGCACCACGCCGCGGCCCGGTCTTCCAGGCGTTCAGTACGTCGGCGTTCCTGAGTTCCAGGACACCGGTAACCGTTGCACCGAGCAGTTCTCGGCTGCAATCGCTGGCTCGATCAGCGTGGACGACGCCATTGCGGCCTGCCACGCAATCGCTTCAGAATACAACGGCTAACACCTAAGTAGTACGAAACTATCGGCCCGGCTTCGACGGAACTAGCGTTCCGGTTGAAGTCGGGCCGAAGTTTTCGAAAGCGGCTCTTTGCCGACTCGGCCATTTTGTCGAGACGGCGCGGGAAGCTTCCGAAAGCGACGACCAGGGGGGGGAGAGACAACTACGTGGCTGCGGTAACGAGCAACTCAACTCGTGAAGAACAAGTAAAGGCGCTCCAGAAGAAGGAAGCGCGACGCCGGCGACTGCCGCTGCTGCCTGCTCTGCTGTTCACCATCGTTGTAACCCAGGTTCCGTTCTTAATGAGCCTGTACTACAGCTTCACAAAGTGGACGGTTACCCCACCATCGCCACGCGAGTGGATTGGCATCGAGAACTACACCGATGCCTTCACCAATATGTTCTTCCGTCAGGCGGCGATGACCAGCGTGATCATGACTCTTACGTCAGTGGTCTTGTCAGTCATTCTCGGCACGGGGGTGGCGTTGCTGCTCGACCGCAAGTTCTTCGGCCAGGGGTTCGTTCGGACCCTCATCATCACGCCGTTTCTCGTTATGCCCGTGGTTGCCGGACTCGTCTGGAAAAACCAGATGTTCAGCGCAGCGTTTGGCGTGCTCAACTGGGTTCTCAACCAGGTGGGTGTCGAATCCATCGAGTTCGCCAGCAAGTTCCCGCGCTGGTCCATCGTTGGCGTGCTCGTCTGGCAGTGGACGCCTTTCATGATGCTCATCATCCTTGCCGGGTTGCAGGGGCAATCTTCATCGGTGATCGAGGCGGCAAAGGTCGACGGTGCGTCGCCGCGAGCCACGTTCTTCCAGATCACCCTGCCCCACCTTCGGCCCTACATCGAGCTCGGCGTGCTTCTCGGATCGATCTACCTCATCCAGGTTTTCGACCACATCGTTGTTATGACCGGCGGTGGCCCCGGATCCACCAACGTGCCGCTCTTTGTAAACCAGCGATCGATCGGCGGTGGCTGGCGTTTCGGTAGCGCATCGGCATTCTCGATTGTGGTCGTGGTTGCCACCATCATCCTCGCCACGTTCGGTCTTCGCGTCCTATCTGGCCTGCTCGAAGGAGAGGAAGCGGCATGAGTAACAATAACGCCGGACCCGTCGTCGGAAAACGAACCATCGGGGGCTACCTACTCAGCGTGCTCGCTTGGTTCGTTGGTTTCTTGTTCTTCTTTCCTGTCTTTTGGATGGCATTGAGCGGGTTCAAGACCGAGGCCGATGCCAACGGGCCACCAAAGCTCTTCTTTGAACCAACGACCGAGCAGTTCTCCGAGGTCACCGGTGACACCACCGGACTCCTCAGCGCCGGCGAAGCTTTTTCCAACTCATTCTGGGCCGTGGTGATCTCCACGTTCTTTGTGATGGTGCTGGCGGTTCCCGCCGCCTACGCGTTGTCGATCAAGCCGGTCAGCAAATGGAAGGACGTTCTGTTCTTCTTCATCTCAACGAAATTTCTGCCCATCGTTGCGGCGATCCTGCCGTTGTGGATCATCGCTCGCGAGCTTGACCTTCTCAACACGCGCCTTGTGCTCATCATCTTGTACACGGCCATGAACCTCCCGCTCGCCATCTGGATGTTGCGGTCGTTCTTTTCCGAAGTGCCCAAAGAACTCATTGAGGCCGCGCAGATCGACGGCGCCAAGCTGTGGGGCCAAATCTCTTCGGTAATCCTGCCGATCGTTGCTCCTGGCCTGGCCGCAACCGCCCTCTTGTGTGTGATCTTCGCTTGGAACGAGTTCTTTCTTGCGGTGCAGCTAAACCCGATCGAGGGTTCCACCGTGCCGATCTGGGTCACCGGAAACGTCAGCACCCGCGGCAACTTTCTTGCAAAGCTCTCAGCCGCTTCCACCTTGGCCACCCTGCCGGTAATTATTGCCGGTTGGATGGCCCAGAAGCGCATGATCCGTGGCCTTGCCATGGGCGCAATCAAATGAAGGAGAACTCGAATGGCTGAGGTGCGCTTCGACGCCGCTTCGCGGATCTATCCCGGGACCGAGGTCCCGGCGGTCAACGAACTGAACCTCGATATCGCCGACGGCGAACTCTTGGTACTGGTGGGTCCGTCGGGTTCGGGAAAGTCAACGGCCCTGCGCATGTTGGCCGGGCTCGAGTTCATCGACAAGGGCAGCGTCTTCATCAACGACAAAGACGTCACGCTTGCTCCGCCGCAGGATCGTGACATCGCGATGGTGTTCCAGAACTACGCGCTCTACCCCCAGATGAGCGTCGCCGCGAACATGGGTTTCGCACTCAAGCAGCAAGGCATTCCCAAAGATGAACGCCGCAAGCGAGTCGAGGAAGCGGCACGAATCCTCGACCTTGAGCCCTACCTCGATCGCAAGCCAAAGAACCTTTCGGGTGGTCAGCGCCAGCGCGTGGCCATGGGTCGTGCCATCGTGCGAAGCCCTCAGGTGTTCCTCATGGACGAGCCGTTGTCGAACCTCGACGCCAAGCTCCGTGTCCAAACCCGCACCGAGCTCGCCGACCTCCAGGCCCGTCTTGGCGTCACCACCGTCTATGTCACTCACGACCAGGTTGAGGCTATGACCATGGGTCACCGGGTAGCGGTGCTTGACCATGGCGTTCTTCAGCAGGTTGCGCGTCCTCGCGACCTGTACAGCAAACCTGAGAACCGGTTCGTGGCCGGATTCATCGGGTCTCCCGCCATGAATCTCGTCGACGTCGACGCGACGAACGGAATCGCGATCGCCGGTGGCACCGTGCCCTTTGACGACTCGGTGAACGTCGCAAACCAGAGCGGCACGGTAAGCGTCGGCGTCCGGCCCGAACACCTGTCGTTGGTGACCGACGGAACCCCCGACAGCATCGCTGGTGAGGTCACGGTCGTTGAAGAGCTTGGCTCCGAAGCCTTCGTGCATGTTCGCACCAAACATCAAGGCGACGATCTCACCCTGGTGGTACGTGATGAAGGCGAAACCTCGACCCAGCGTGGCGATCAGGTGAGCGTCGCCTTCACCGGACCCACTCATCTCTTTGGCGCCGACGGCGAGCGAGTCGGCGACTAGTTCCGCTGGTGCCCCTGGAAGACTTCCAAACCTCCACCCCTCCAGGTGTGGGAGCGATCCAGGGGCACCGGTCTGGTTTGCCTCGATGCTCAGCAGAAGAAGAGGCTGAGCAAGCAGAATGGTTGCCATGAACGAGAACCGAACCGCCATTGTGAGCGCCGGCGAGGCACTCGTCGACTTCGTACCCGACCCGGTTCCCGGCGGTGGACCGATGAATGTTGCAATCGCCGCAACCCGTCTTGGGTCATGGGGTGTGTTTGCCGGGTGTGTGTCGACCGACGAGTTCGGTGAGCAGATCTGGGCGCACCTCGAAGCCAACGCCGTCGATCTTGTGCTGGCTACTCGAAGCGATGCGCCTACAGCGCGAGCCATTGTCGAACATGTGCCTGAGTTGCGTTTCCGTTTTGAGGGCGAGGACACCGCCGACACGCAGTACCAGTCGCTCGACTTCTCAGCGCTTGCCGAGGGCCCTCACATGCTCCATGGCGGCACGCTTGGGATGTTTCGGGGCCAAACCGCCGAAACCCTCGCCACGGCAGCCGAGGCTCACACGGGGCTGGTCTCGCTCGATCCCAACGTTCGGCCGCAGATCATTGACGATCGCGACCAGTGGCTTCATTTCCACGAGCGGTGGTTGCCCCACGTGTCGATCTACAAGGGGTCCGATGAAGACCTGTCGTGGATCTGGCCCCACCGGTCTCCCGAGGCGTCCGCTGAAGCTCTACTGGCCGCTGGTGTCAAGGTGGTCATCCTCACCAAGGGCGGCGACGGGCTCTCGATCCTTGCGCCCGCAGGTGCGGCGAGTGCCCCCACTCCTGTTGTCGATGTCGTCGACACGGTCGGTGCCGGCGACACCATCGTCGGTGCGGTGCTTTCGTCGCTGGCCGAGGCCGATGTAGTCCTGCCCGGGCAGCTTGCCGAGGTCACGTCGTCGACCTGGCACGCAATCGCCAACCGTGCGGTCGACGCCGCAGCAGTAACCGTGTCGCGAGCCGGAGCAAACCCGCCATACCGCCACGAACTAACGTGGTCTGACCTCTAACCAGCGCCCTTCAGTAACCAGCGCCCGTCAAGCAATCGAACGTCGATCAGTCGAACGTCGATCAGTCGAATGTCAACCAGTCGCTAAGTGACGATCCGACCACGCAAAGCGTCCGGTACCTGGCACCAAACCCCCACTTCGGTGCCAGGTACCTTTACCCCCGTTCGGTGCCAGGCACTTTCAGGCCGTTTGGTTCCAGGCACCGGCGTTGAGGCACCGGCGTTGTCGTGGCGTTGTTTGCATGGTTGTGGTGGATGCGTTCTGGGGAATCGTTGTGGCGTTGCTATGGTCGCGATATGGCTATTCGTCGTCGTCGAGCTCGGGCAAGTAAGCCAACCGGTGCCTTTACCTACTCGCAGTGGGATGGCACGCAGGTTGGGTTCGAGCTGAAAGCCGACGACCTGTTCGCCGAGATGACCGACGATCTGCTGTACCACGGCGACCTCAACGCCGCGATCCGGCGGATGATGCAAGACGGCTTCGAGACGCCCGACGGCGACCAGATGCAAGGCTTGCGCGAGATGCTCGAGCAGCTCCGCGAGCGCCGTCAAGAACAGCTCGATAACCACAACCTCGGCGGCATCTACGACGACATTGCCCAAGAGCTACGCGAAGTGCTCGACACCGAACGCGAAGCACTGCAAGAACTCCTCGACTTGGCTGGCTCCACCGACGACTCCGACGCCGCCAACAAGGCCCAGAACGGCCAGATCGAACTCGACATGCTGCCTCCCGATCTGGGCGGACAAATGAAGGGTCTGCAGAACTACGACTTCACGTCGGAGGCCGCCCAGCAGCAATTTGATGAACTGGTCGACAAGTTGCGCGAGCAGCTCATGCAGAACTACGTCGACCAGATGAGCGGCGCGATCGAGAACATGACGCCCGAAGACATGGCCCGCATGAAGGACATGATGGCCGAGCTCAACGACATGCTCGAGAAGCATCAGCGGGGCGAAGAAACCGACTTCGACGGGTTTATGGAGAAGTTCGGCGACTTCTTCCCCGAGAACCCGCAGAACATCGAGGAACTCCTTGAAGCCATGGCCCGTCGAATGGCAGCCATGCAGATGATGATGAACTCGATGTCGGCCGAGCAGCGTCAGCAGATGCAAGACCTCAGCGACGCGCTGCTCGAAGATATGGACCTGCAATGGCAGGCCGACCAACTCAGCGAGAACCTTCGGGGCATGTTCCCCGATATGGGCTGGGACCAGTCCTATGACTTCGGCGGCGCCGACCCGCTCGACTTCGCATCGGCCGCCGAGATGTTTCGCGAGCTCGGCGATCTCGATCAGCTCGAAAACCTGCTGCGTGGTGCCCGCAACCCCGGTGCCTTGGCCGAGGTCGATATCGATAGGGCCCGGGATCTGTTGGGCGATGACGCCGGCGACAGCCTCGAACGCATGGCCGAGATATCCAAGATGCTCGAAGAGGCCGGCTACCTGCAACGCAAAGAAGGACGCTACGAGCTCACGGCGCAGGCCATCCGCAAAATCGGTCAGAACGCCCTAGGCGACCTCTTCAGCAAGCTCACTGCAGACAAGCTTGGTCGCCACTCGATGGAAGAGAGCGGTGTCGGACACGAGCGAGCGTACGACACCAAGCCCTACGAGTTTGGCGACCCGTTCAACCTGCACATCGAGCGCACGGTTCGCAATGCGGTAA
Source organism: uncultured Acidimicrobiales bacterium (assembly GCA_938023735.1). GTDB lineage: Bacteria > Actinomycetota > Acidimicrobiia > Acidimicrobiales > SHLQ01 > CALLQB01. Next base: position 24,988 of record CALJDK010000103.1, on the reverse strand, counting down.
CCCGCTCGGGCGGCGGCACACCGGTGCGGCTCACCCCCGACGACTTCGAGGTCGAGCGCACCGAACGGTCGGTTCGGTCAAGCACCGTGCTCATGCTCGACCTGTCGCTCTCGATGCCGATGCGCGACAACTTCCTGCCGGCCAAGAAAGTGGCGATGGCGCTCAACAGCCTCATCAACACCCAATACCCGCGCGACTTTATGGGTGTCGTTACCTTCGCTGCGGTGGCGCACGAGATTAGGCCCGAAGAGCTTCCCGAGGTGTCTTGGGATTACGACTACGGCACCAACATGCAGCATGGGTTCCAGTTGGCCCGCAAGATGCTGGCCCGCCAGAGCGGCACCAAGCAGATCATCATGATCACCGATGGCGAACCCACGGCGCACCTCACACCCTCGGGCGCGCCGTACTTCAACTACCCACCGTCGCCGCTCACCATCGACCTCACGATGAAGGAGGTCATGCGGTGCACGCGAGACGACATTCGCATCAACACGTTCATGCTCGATGCCACCAGCTACCTCACCAACTTCATCGAGAAGATCTCCAAGATCAACGGCGGCCGTGCCTTCTTCACCACCAACGAAAACATCGGCGACTACGTGCTCGTCGACTTCGTCGAGAACAAGCGCAAACTGCTGCACGGCCGATAGCAGCCTGAGGCGCTCGCGGCGTCATGATTGGGCGAGCTTTTGGCTAGTTTTGGATTCTCTTGTTTCGTGCTAGTGAGCCGATGGAGAATGCATAGGAGGTAGTGAAGGATGTGCCGCGGGGCCTTCTTCGAATCGCAGCGCAAAGCGAGTGCGTTGGTTCTCACGACGGTCCTCTTTGTCGCGCTCGTGGTTGCCTCGATCTCGTCGGTCGACCCGGTATCCGCCCAGTCGGTTCGAAACGAAGCCGGCGATCAGGCGATCGACCCCAACGACCTTCGGGAACCGGTCGATCAACGCGTACTGGTGATCCATGACTCGATCGGTTTGGGCGCTCGTCCCCAAATCGCCGATGCGTTCCCCAACTCTGAGGTGAACTTTCTGGGCTTTGTTGGGTTTCGAGCCAACGTTGCCGCTGATCTTCTCCGCGCCAACCCCAGCGTTATTAGCGAACATGTGGTTGTGCAGCTCGGTAGTAACCACGGCAGCGGCCCGCTGTTTGCCCGAGACATCGACCGGCTGATGGAGCTGCTCGCAGATGTCGATCACGTCACGTGGCTCACTCCGCCGAGGTACCGGCCCGAGATGGACGCCATCACCAATGAGATCTTTTTGGCAACCCGTCGCCACCCAAACCTGCAGCTTGCGCCGTGGGGGGCGTTCGCCGATGCCCGGCCCCACCTGACCTGGGACGACGGGATCCACCTTCGTACTGAAGGCGCCGAGGCGATGGCCGAGATGATGCGCAGTCACCTTGAGGGCGACGTTCCCTGGAACCGGATCCCGCTGGGCGCCATCACTGGCATTCGCGACGGCCGCCGCGCGCTTACCGTGAGCGGCTGGGCCTTCGACCCCGACCTCGGAAAGCGCGCGAAGGTAAGGGTTACGGTCGACGGCAAGCTGGTGACGACCCAACGAACCGACCGTTCGACCGAAGGCATTGCCCGCTTTCTTGGCACCGACACCAAAAAGTTGGGCTTCGATGTGCGCCTCAAGCTGGCCGATGGCCAACACACGATCTGTGCTGAGGTCAACAACTTCGACCGCCTTGCGCCGGTATCGCTTGGCTGTCGAACCCTGGTTGTCGCTCACCAGCCAATCGGTTCGTTCGACCGAGTGGTCATCAACGGGTCCAACCAGATCGTCCGAGGTTGGGCTATCGACCCCGACACCGAGGGGCCGGTGACCATCCAGATCCGTGCTAACCGGGCCAATGGAAAGGTCATCACCTCGGGGCTGGCCGACCGAAATCGAGAAGGGCTCGAGCAGTTCGGCAAAGGGCCAAATCACGGATTTGCCATCAAGGTTCCGGCCAATGTTGACGACTACTGCGTAGTGGCTCGCAACGAATTTGCCGGAACCAAAAACACGGTTCTGGGCTGCCGATAACCCAATGGATTGCCGACCCTTCGGCACTCGCAGATTTGCGCGCACGATTTTGCTGGGTCTGGCGCTCGCCGCGCTTTCGGTTCTTGCGGCCGCCTGTGGAGGCTCATCGGCATCGGAGCAGGCGTCGTCGCCTGACGTGATCTTCACGGCCAACGACGACCAACCGGCCGGCGACGATGACCTCGGTTCGCCCACGACCAACTCGACGAGCACCCCCACTGTCCCTTCAGAATCGATGCCTTCAGAATCGATGCCTTCAGAATCGGTGCCTCCAGAATCGGTGCCGCCAGTGAGCCTCGCTCCTGAAACCACGGCGCCAATCGAAACGGCATATCCCCTCCAGACGCCACCCGTCATTCCGGCCTACGACACGGCGTGGGAGATGGCCTATCTGGCTACCGACGCCGAGATCGTTGCGTATCTCGACCATCTGTACGAGTCGGGTTTTAGCGGCTTCTGGTTTATCGCCCTCCCCTTTGGCGGCACCAACCTGTACCCCCGCGAGATCCCCGATGTCGGCGACAACATCGCAAACATCTCCGACGACGGGCTGGTGACACTGTCGAGTGGCTACACCCGTCGCATCTCGTTCATTCTCGACGAGGCCGAACGCCGACACCTTGGCGTTGGCATCGTCGCGGCATGGGCAAAGGCCAACTCGTGTAAAACCGCCGGAATCACCGCCGACAACGCCTATGCCTATGGCGCAAGCATCGGAGCATCGTTCGATCACCCAGCCCTCGACTACTGGGTGCTCGGCGGCGATCTGCCCTACGAAGAGAAGTGCGTTGGTGCCGGGCCGCGACGCATTCTCGAAGATGTTTCGGCTGCGCTGGAAGCCGGTATCCGGTCGTCGGGCGCCGAGCAACCGGCTGCCTTTCACACCGGAGCCGGTGCCAGTAACTACGACCAACTGTTCGACCGCGACTTCGTCGATGTCGGCGCAGTGCAGACCGGTCATTGTCAGGACGCGAGCACCATGAAGGCCAAACTCGGACCGGTGGTGCAACGCACGGACAAGCCGGTCATCCTCGCCGAGTCGAGGTACTACCAGCTGGCGCCACAGTGGCCGGGATGTCTGCACGGTGTGGGCAACCCGGTAAGCGCCGATGACATCCGGGCCGATGTGCAAGCTGCGCTCGATATCGGAATCTCAGCGGTTCTCTTTGGCGACGGGCAGCGCTACCAATGGTGTCGCGACAAGAGCGATGGCGACGTCTTTGACTTGGTTGGTCCGGGGTATGACTGCCCCAACGGTGTGGTCGACACGTTCAACTCGCCCGGCGAAGAAGCGTTTCTCGAAACTGTCCGGCGATAGACAGACGCCGTTGGGTTGGCGCCCGCCGCCGACGAGCAACGGCCCGGTGACCTAGGAGGCGTTGTTGGACAGCATCCGGTGATCAGACGCTGAGAACCGGCGGATGCGAACTGAGGAACGCGATCACCTCGGCCGGAGTGTCGACGAAGGCGATGAGATCGGCGTAGGCCCGTTCGCCCGCAAGCCTGGTGAGCAGCGACTTCACCGGAAGCTTGGTGGTCCAGAAGTCGGCATCGAGGAACACCATTGGGCTGGTGAGTTCGAAGGTGCCGTAATGGTTCTGGGTGGCGTCCTGAAACACTTCCTGGACCGTTCCGGCCGACCCGGGTGTAAACACCACGCCGTGGTTGGCAAGGGCCAGGAGGCCGTCTTCGCGAATGCTGTTGGAGAAGTACTTGGCCACATGGGTTGCGAACTGGTTGGTGGGTTCGTGGCCGTAGAACCATGTGGGAATGGCCAAGCTTTCGGCACCGTTGGGGTAGGCGGTACGAACCTCGTAGCCCCGGTCGAGGTAGGCGGCGGTACGGTAGTCGGTATCGGTGGCGAGCATGGCGACGGCGTCATCGAGAGCCGATGCGTCATGGGTCGACAGCCACGCTCCCAGGTTGGCAGCCTCCATCGCGCCGGGCCCGCCGCCGGTGGTTACGAGGTAGTCCGAGAGCGCCAACTGGCGGCCGAGCTCGACAACGTCGCGGTACGTGGCTTCGTCGCGATGCAGCGCATGGCCGCCCATTACCGCCACAACTCGAGGATGATCGGCAAGGAAATCGGAGACGGCATCGTCGATGGCGTGGTCGTGAATCCGCTGGTAGAGCGCATCGAGCACCGACGGCGCTTCGCTGGTCTTGAGGGCCTGGGCGAACTCGTAGATTCGAAAGTCAACGGTTTGGGAAAGGGAGTCGTTGTCGCCAGACCGGTACCCCTCCATTAACTCGTCGAGCGTGTAGAGACGGGGGCGGTAGGGTCGAAACGGAAGCCCGTGCGGTGTCGGAAACACCACAGCTCCGGTATCGAGCATGTGGCTTTGTAAGCGGGCCGGCACGACGCCACCCAGCACGGTTGCACCCTGCCACGAGAGCAAACAGGAGCGGTCGAGGTCGTCACAGAAGTCGATGCCCTGCAGCACGACGCCGTCAAGTGATCCGTGCGCTGCACAATGCGCCTCAAGCTCATCGAGCGTGTGAAGTTCGAACATCTATTTGTGACCCTTGCCTCGGATATGAATGGCGTTGACGTGAGCAGGGAAACCCTCGTGCTCGGCGAGCACCACGGTGGTGCGAGCCACGCCATCGAGCGCCGCATCGGACAGGTGTCCGACCGACGACGCCTTCTGAAAGGCCTCGACGGTTACCCCCGACGAGTGGCTGGCAAACCCGCCGGTCGGGAGGGCGGCCGGAGCCCCGATGGCAAAGTTCCCGGCCGAGAGGGGAGTGGTTTGGCCCACCAGAATCTCGCCGGCATCGGTGATGCGATCGACATGTGACCAGGCGTCGGCCAGCGCCAATTGCAGATGCTCGGACGAGAACCAGTTGGCAACCTCGAACGCTGTGTCGAGGTCATCGACAATTATTGCGCCGCCGTTGGACCCGAGTGCGGCTTCCACCGCTTCGCGCCGTTCGGGTGGCAGGGCAGCTGCCTGCCGTTCGGCTTCGGCGTCGGTGGCGGCCACGAGTGCTTCGTCGGTCGTCACAAGAAGAACGGTCGAGTCGGTGCCGTGCTCGGCCTCGTTGAGAAGGTCGGCCGCAAGCAGTGCTGGGTCAGCCGATGAGTCGGCGATGATGAGGCTCTCAGAGGGTCCCAGGACCAGCGAGTTCACGCCGTATCGGCGCGCTTCGAGCTGCGCGATGGCTACCGGCGGACTGCCGGGCCCAATGATGGTGCCGACCTTCGGGATGGTGTCGGTGCCGAACGTGGCCGCGGCGACCCCTGCCGGCCCATTGACCCGAAAAACTCGTTCGATGCCCAACTCCTGCGCCACTACAAGCACTGCGGCGTCGATTTCTCCCGATCCGCCCGGAACCGGCGGTACCAGAACGATGAGCTCGGGCACCCCGGCCACCACGGCAGCGGTGGCTACCTGAGCTAGGACCGATGGGTAGCTGGCCTTGCCGCTGGGGCAGAAAACTGCTGCCGATGCAACCGGCCCCACAATCTCGCCGACAACATGGCCGGGGGCGAGCTCTTCGGTCCAGCTTTGGCGACGGCTCGAGAGAGCTTCGTTAAACCCGCGAATGTTGGCGATCATTGCCTTGATTGCGGCCCGCAGGTCATCGCTCACTGCGGCGTCGGCGGCGGCAAATTCGGCGTCGGTAACCAAAAGTCCGGCCGGTTCGACGTCGAATCCGTCAAAGGTCTTGAGCGCCTCACAGAGCGCATGGTCGCCGCGGAGGCGAACATCTTCCACGAGATCCCGAATGGCCGACTCAAGGTCGGTGGAGACCTCGTGGGCATGCCCCCGCTGCCGCAACCAGGTGCGCTCAGCATCGTCGAGAGAGTTCCAGTTCTGCGTTTTCAGCACCTCAGTACCCTACCTCTGGGCACCTCCGGGCTCGCCTACGGGCCGGACCTCTGGGCACCTCCTGTCCACCGACCGCGCGAATCGAGATTTCATCTGAACAGATTGTTCAACATTTTGATGCGTTCCCGCTGGACAAGCCGCAATCACAATGGTGTAATTACGCCGCTGGGTTTTCGAGCGCCGTTCGCATCACACTTCGCGCGGAGCGTGGTTGAAAACCTGAAACACCAAGTTTCGTAGTACCTGATTGCCCCCACATACGCCCCAATAGTTCCCGGAGGAGCGCACATCATGCGTCTCGCCAAACCAGATCTCGATACCTCGTGGCAGGAGTTTTCCAACTGCCTTGGTGTCGACCCCGACCTCTTCTTCCCCGAGCGCGGCGCCTCGACCCGAGAAGCAAAAGAAGTGTGCCGCGGCTGTGTTGTGCGCGAAGACTGCCTGGAGTTTGCTCTACAAAATGGCGAGAAGTTTGGTATCTGGGGCGGAATGAGCGAACGCGAGCGTCGCCGCATTCGCCGCCAACGGGCGCTTGCTCGAGCCGCTGCTGCAACCGGCGAACCACAGGTTGTTATCGCTGCCCAGCAGGGCTAGCTAGCACCCTCACCACGGCGAAGCGTCGAGAACCTCGACGAAAAACGTAGTCAGTTCGGCGCGCTTTCAGTGCGCCGACCTTCTGCTTGCACCCATCTATGGTTACGCTGGTCCTATGGGATCCCTAGGTACCACCGAACTCATCATCATCGTTGTGCTGGTTCTGCTCGTCTTTGGCGGCAGCCAACTCCCAAAGCTTGCCCGGTCGCTGGGCCAAGCCCAGAAAGAGTTCAAGGATGGACTCGAACAGGGAATGGAAGAAGAAGAGGAAGACACCCAGGCGTAGCCTGCGGGTCAACTTTTCCAAAATATTTGGGAACCATTCTCCACTAACGCGACGTTGAGTCTGATAAGTCCTCCGTACTATCCACGCTCGACTATCGAAATGCGGTAGTTCTTTTAACAATGATCACGGAAGACCAGACAACCGAGCAGTCGGTCCCCACATGGGAGGAAATCGCCCGCGACCACGGGAGATTCCTCTATAGCGTGGCGTACCGACTCACCGGAAATCATGACGACACACAGGATCTGGTGCAGGAAGTGTTACTTCGAGTAGAGCGAGGGTTGGTGAACTACCAGCCGGGCAACCTCAATGGCTGGTTGAGCCGTATCACCACCAACGCGTTCCTCGACGGCGTCCGGAAAAAGAAGCGACGCCCAGAAGTAGCGCTTCCCGACGAGCCAGATCGCGTGGTCGAGGGCTCTCCCGGCGCCGATCACGAACTCGCCCAACGACAGCTACCACAACACATCCAGGATGCGCTCATGTCGCTTCCCGACGACTACCGAGCCGCCGTCGTCATGTGCGACGTCGTAGGGCTCTCCTATGACGAAATTTCCGAACAACTCGACGTGCCCGTAGGCACCGTTCGAAGCCGAATACACCGAGGCCGGTCCCGGCTTCGCCCCCTACTTGCCGAGGAGGTCAGCTAGTGAATATTCAAGAACTACTCGACGCCTATCTCGATGACGAACTTGCCGAAGACGAGCGCACCGCCGTTGAGTCGGCCCTTGCCGAATCTCCTGAGCTCGCCGCCGAACTCTCCGAACACGCAGCCGTTCGCTCGTCACTTCGCGACCTACCCCAGGTCGAACCACCTGCAGGCTTCTTCGAAGGAATGCTCGAGCGGGGCACCGCAGACCCTGCGGCCGAACTGCCCGCTGGAGTCGCATCGCTTTCGGGAGCCCGAGCCAAATCGGATCAGCGTAAGAACAAACGGTCTTTCACCTCACGGGTGACGTCCATCGTCGCAGCAGCTGCAGTATTCCTGCTGGTTCTCGGTTTCGGATCAGGCATCAGCGCCATCGAACGGGTACCCGCACTCGACGAGTTTGCCAGCCGACACGCTGAGGCTCTTACGGCTATGGAGGCCGGCCAGGGGGCCGAGAGCGGCCGGTTCCACGCCATGCCCATGGAAGAAATGAAGGGTATGGGTCCGGCCGGTATGGACGACATGGCCATGATGGGCGCCTATGAGACCGATGGATCGTCGGCCGACAAGGTCGTGCAGCTTATCTACGGCGACGGTAACGGCTCGGTGGTGTCGGTGTTCCGACAAGAGGTCTACGTCGATGCCGACGATATGCCGGCGTCAGAATCCATGAAGATGGCGGGCTCGAACGCCTGGCATCTTGCTGAGGGCGAGTTCGACACGATGGTTGTCGACCGCGATGGCGTTACCTACACCATCATCGGCGATGTGTCGGCTGCTCCGACCATCATCTCGATGGCCAACGAACTGCCCGAGACCGACAAAGGTCTCGGCGGCAGCATCCAAGGCTTCTTCCGTGGCCTGCTCAACACGGTAGGCATCGGCTAGCGAAAACCGCACCGTGTGTTGTCGGCGGGTTGTCACAGGCTGGCCCGACATGTCGATTGGCTGACGATCTTGCGTCAATTGCGCAACAGTTTGGCGTGTTTGCAACGATTTATCGAAAACAGCGGGTTTGAGCTGTGAAAGAGACATAAGTTTTCACCAAAGCCGCTTTTACGGGAACTTTCTCGTGAGTATGAGCGTCTTATATGTAGAGCTTGTACATGGCTTGTTAGAGGGAGGTCCGTATGGACACCAACTGGATGGCACACGGGTTGTGTGCCCACGAAGACCCGGCGATTTTCTTTCCCAGCGATGGGGTCGGGGTCATCAAAGCTCAGCGTATTTGCCGGCAGTGCCCGAAGCAGGAGCACTGCCTCGATTACGCGCTGACCAACAAGATCGATCACGGCGTGTGGGGTGGCGAATCCGAGCGTGCTCGTCGTCGCCTTATTCGCAAGCGCAACGCAGTTGCCGCAAAGGCTGCGTCAAAGGCCACCAGGAAGGCCGCCCGCAGCGGATCCGAGGTCTCCGTCGATCTCTCGAGCGACTTCGAGGCAGCCGCTACCGTCGACTAGGGCCCCGCCCCCGTGCGAGTTCGCCTAGCAGGTCAGATAGAGTGAGCTGTCCGTAACGGTTTGTAGGAGCACCCAAATGAGCGATGTTGGCGTCGAGCGTCAGCCACCCACCGGTGGCGTAAAAATCGTCTACCTCGGCCCAACCGCGCCCCACTGGGAAGTTCGGTCCGACTATGGCGACAAAGCAATGATCGATGGTTTCCGAGAGCGCCTCGAAGCTCGCCTCTTGTTGCTTCCGCCGCACGATCCGCAGTTCCGTCGCAATCGTGAGCGCGTTAACCGCGACGCCGAGCGTGAGAACATGGTGATCGAGTGGGATCTCGGCTACCCCGAGGACGAGGCATAACCTCCCTTTCGTTGGGTGTCGACATTGGCGGCACGAAAGTGCTGGCGGTGTTGGTCGATGCCGAAGGCGTCGTTACCGACCGGGCGCTTGCCAAAACGCAGCGTTCTGGCCCGCAATCGGTTGCCGATGACGTAGCAAGACTGCTGGCGAAGCTCGACCCCCAGCACCAGATCAGCTCGGTTGGGGTTGGCATGCCGGGCGTCATCTCGGCTGCTGGAGTGCAGTTGGCGGTGAACCTGCAGGGTTGGGATACGCCGGTCGACTTCGTTCCCCTTCTCAGCAAGGCAACCGCTCGCAAAGTGACTTTGGCCAACGATGTGTCGATGGCTGCGGTGGCCGAACATCGGGTGGGCAGTGCACGTGGAACGCAAGATGCCCTGCATATTGCGGTTGGTACCGGAGTCGGTGGGGCGCTCGTGCTGGACAGCAAGTTGCGAACGGGCGAGCGAGGCCTGGCGGGCGAGATCGGCCATACCGCCGTGCCGAACGTGCGGCTACCGCACGCGTCGATTCGGCTTCCCCGACCGGTTTGTGCGTGCGGTGCGGCTGAACACCTCGAGGCCTATTTGGGTCGGGCCGCGCTCGAACGTAGGGCTCGTCAGGCCATGGGCCGAGGGGTTGCGAGCGCACTTTCTGACCTTGCGGGCGATAGTCGAATGACCTCATCGGTATGGCTCGACGCGTTGGACACCGGTGATGCGCTGGCCACGCTTCTGCTCGATGAGGCAACCCAAGCCCTGGCGGTGGCAATCACGTCTGCGGTCACGCTGCTCGATGTCGAGCTTGTGGTCGTGGGCGGTGGTTTCGCTTCGAGGCTGGGTGGCGCGTGGCGAAACCGGGTCGCCGCCATGCACGCAGAGATGATGTCCATCGCCAATCCATCCAAAATCAAGGGCTCAGGAATAGGCGACAACGCAGCAGCCCTAGGAGCAGCCCTACAAACACAAACCCCCTCCAACTGACCCACCCAACCCAACAGACCCATGCGGTGCCTGGAACCCAGGGGGCGAAAGGTACCTGGAACCCAGGGGGCGAAAGGTACCTGGCACCCAGAGGGCGAAAGGTACCTGGCACCCAGAGGGCGAAAGGTACCTGGCACCGAAGTGGGGGTTTGGTGCCAGGTATAAAAGTTCATTTGGACGTTTTTGGGGGCTTTCGGGGCTTTTGGGGCTTTGGGGTGGTTGTTGACACTGGTCTTTGGGACTTGGCGTGATGTTATGGATCTATGGGAGATCTTGCCGACTGGAGCAGTGTGAACGCTGAATGGTCGCTCGATGCTGCAGATGAGCGGATGATTCGCGCCTATGGCGATGAGTTTGTGATCTCTTCGTTCGATGACAACGAATCGCCGTATCTGAACCGAGAACTGTCGTGGCTGGCATTCAATGCTCGGGTCCTGGCCCTGGCCAAAGACCCTGGCGTGCCGCTCCTTGAACGGGTGAGGTTCCTCTCGATCTTCTCGTCGAACCTCGATGAGTTCTTCCAGGTTCGTGTTGCTGGTGTGAAGGACCAGGTGGCCGGACAAGTGGCCATGCGATCTCCCGACCAACGCACCGCCGAAGAACAGCTTTCGGCAATCCTCGACAGTGTCCGCCGGCTCTCGGAAGAAAAGCAGCATGTCTACAGCGACTACGTTCGCCCCGAACTGGTCGCCAACGACATCCTGCAGCAGAACATCGAAGACCTCAGCAAAGGCGACCGCGACTACATAGCCGATCTCTTCGAGAACCGAATCTTTCCGGTTCTGACACCGCTGGCCATCGACCCCGGCCACCCGTTCCCCTACATCAGTGACCTGTCGCTCAACCTGGCCGTGTCACTACGCGACCCGACCACCGGCCGCATCCGGTTTGCCCGAATCAAGGTTCCTAACTCGTTCCCCCGCTATCTCGGTGTGCCGTCGCAGCCCGAGACCCATTTCGTGTTACTCGAGGACGTCATCAGCCATCACCTCGACACCCTGTTCTCGGGCATGGAGATTCTCAGCAAGCAGTTCTTCCGGGTAACTCGCAACGCCGACCTCACCTACGAGGAGGAAGAAGCCGAGGATCTGCTGTTTGCGGTGGAGATGGAGCTTCGGCGGCGCCGCTTTGGCCGCGCAATCCGTCTGGAAACCTACGGCGAGGTCGACGAGGTTATTCTGGGTCTGCTTCTCGAAGAGCTCGACCTCGAACGAGCCGACGTGTTCATCGAGTCGACACCTCTTGACCTCACCGGGCTCGACATCATTGCCGACATCGATCGACCCGAGCTTCACTTCCCCCGATGGGCACCAGTAACGCCCACCGCATTTCGGCCAAAAAACGATGAACGTGTCGATATGTTCGCCCGGCTCTCCGAAGGCGACGTGCTGGTTCACCACCCCTACGACTCGTTCACGGTGTCGGTGGGCGAACTGATTCACCAAGCCTCGGTGGACAAAAACGTTCTGGCCATCAAGATGACCCTGTACCGAACCTCCGGCGATAGCCCACTCATCGACTCGCTGGTTCGGGCCGCCGAGTCAGGCAAGCAGGTTGCGGTGCTTATCGAGCTGAAAGCGCGATTCGATGAGCAGGCAAACATCGGCTGGGCTCGCCGACTCGAACAGGCCGGTGTGCACGTTGCCTATGGTCTCATCGGACTTAAGATCCACAGCAAAACCATCATGATCGTGCGCGAAGAGGGGCGGACCATTAAGCGGTACTGCCACATCGGCACCGGCAACTACAACCATCGCACCGCCCGCCTGTACGAAGATCTGGGTCTGCTCACCGCCGACCAGGAGATCGGTGCCGACCTTGCGAGCCTCTTCAATCAGCTCACCGGATATGGCCGAGACATCAACTACGACCGGATCCTTGTGGCCCCCGAGACGCTTCGCTACCGCCTCGCCGAGATGATCGAGACCGAAGCAGCCGAGGGGCCGAACGGGCGAATCATCATGAAGATGAACAGCCTGGTCGACACCGACCTGATCGACCTGTTGTACGAGGCGGCCGACGCCGGTGTCGAGATCGACCTCATCGTGCGCGGTATCTGTGGCCTTCGGCCCGGTTACGACGGTTCGCCTGATGGCCCGAAGACCCGCGACCGAATCCGGGTTCGCTCGATCGTTGGCCGCTTCCTTGAACACTCCCGGGTCTACTTCTTTGGCAACGGGGCCGCCCAAGGAGTGCCGTCGTACTTCATTGGTTCGGCCGACCTGATGCCACGAAACCTCAACCGTCGAATCGAAGTGCTTACCTCCATCGCCGACCCGCAGCTCCAAAGCCAGATCGATGTGATGCTCGACGTTTTGCTCGACGACGAGCAACTCGCGTGGGTGCTGGACACCGATGGGTCATGGCGTCGGGGTGTCGGAACCGATGGCAGTAACGCCCACGAACTGTTCCAACACTTGGCGATGGCCGACGGCTTCGACGGCCGATAGGCCGATCCACCGCACACGCTCAAGTCGATGATGGTGATCGCCGACACTTCGGGTGTGGCAAAGACACCGACAATCGTCATCCGTGCGGGAGGAGGCGTCGTCACGCGCCTCGATAGGCACGGTCGGCGCGAGGTGCTCATCATCCACCGGCCACGCAGCAAAGACTGGAGCTTCCCGAAAGGGAAGTGCGACAGTCACGACGAGAGCTACAAAGCGGCCGCACTTCGTGAGGTCCTGGAAGAAACCGGCTACCGGTGCGCCATCGGAAATCGTCTTACCCCGGTCGAGTACAACGACCGTCAGGGTCGTCGGAAACGGGTGCACTACTGGGAGATGGCTGTCCTCGAGGGATCCTTCACGCCCAACGAAGAAGTCGACCGGGCCAAGTGGGTCACGTTTGCCCGAGCTTTCGAAAAGCTCAGCCACAAACGCGACCGCCGTCTCCTCGCCGAGGTACAGGAAATCGGCATCTCTGACGCTGAAGCTGCCTGAGCCGACAAAAACTGAATCTCGAACGAAGAACGCCCTGACCTGCGAGCAGTAATCGTCGTAGGATTGAGGCGTGAGTGACACCGACGGTTGGAGAGAGCTAACGGCTCCTGACCCGCGCCTGAGAGCACGGGGTGCCAAACCCCGCAAGCTTCCCGAGACGCTCCGACGTTCGCCGTTCGGTCGTCTTGCTCGGACGCACGCATTCAATGCGGCCGGCGACGGTGCTCTTGCGTTGGCTCTGGCCGGATCCATCTTCTTTTCGATCGACCCCAGCGACGCCCGCTGGCGAGTTGCCCTGTATCTGGTGTGCACGGTCGCTCCGTTTGCCGTGGTCACCCCGCTCATTGGCCCGGCGCTCGACCGGGTAAAGGGTGGCCGTCGGGCGATGATCATCGGAGCCCTGGCGCTTCGGTCGGTGCTTGCGGTGCTTCTCATTGGTCACGCCGACACGTTGTGGCTTTTCCCCGAGGCCTTTGGTCTCCTCATTCTTCAGAAGGCGTACGGCATTGCGAAGAGTGCGCTGGTGCCGCGCTTGGTCGACGATCAGACTGAGCTGGTTGAGGCCAACTCAAAGCTGGCGTTGATCAGCGGAATGTCGGGCGCCGCTGGTGCAGCCGTCGGCGGGTTCTTCTCGCTGTTCGGCGGGCCAGGCTGGTCGGCAGCAGTAGCTTGCGTAATCTTTGCCGTTGGTGTTCTCAACGCCCTTCGCCTGCCGAAGGTTGCCGTTGCCGAAACTCCCATCGCCGCTGCGGAAAAGGCCGATCTCCGCAGCCGTGGCATCACCTTGGCTGCGGCGGCGATGGCCGCCCTTCGAGCAGCTGTTGGGTTTGTAACATTCTTGTTGGCCTTTGAGCTGCGTGGTGGCGAAGACGGGATCGACACCACCGGCTTCGGCGCTACCGCAGGTGCCGCCACCGGACTGATCAACGATCTTCCCGTGGTTGACATCACCGGTGTTCCTGGCGCTCCGGTCTGGCACTTCGGCCTCGTGGCCGCGGCCGCTGGTGCAAGCGCGTTGGCAGGGGCGCGGTTCGCGCCGCGCCTTCGCGAGGAATACCCCGAAGAGAACATTTTGCTCGGGGTACTCATGATCGCCTTGGGGTCGGCGCTGGTGGCGGCTTGGGCTGGCGACCTGTTCGGTGCAGTTCTCATTGCGGCGGCTGTGGGCATGGCCGCCGCGACCGGAAAGCTTGTGTTTGATGCCATTGTTCAGCGCGATGCACCAGCCGCAAACTGGGGACGGTCGTTCGCCCGTTTTGAAGCACGGTTCCAACTGAGCTGGGCCGTCGGGGCGTTTCTGCCCGCGGTCATTCCGTTCGCCGGGCGGGCCAGCCTTGGGTATCTGGTGGTGGCCGTCGGCGCCGCGGTGGCGGCCTCGTGGTACTTCTTTGGTTCGCGCGGAGGCACGCTGCCGAGCCTTCCCAGTCGTCGGAAGAACGACGACGTCACCCTGAGCGACGACGATCTTCGTCCGAGCCTTCCGAAGCCGCCTGCCGGAACCTCGGAGGTAATGGCTCGCTTCGGCGGAGCCGTCGCTGCGCCAAATCGTACGGTGCCCCAGTTCGAACCGACCCAAGAGTTCGAGGCTCAACCGGTCACCGACACCGAGAGGCTGGCAGCGACGGCGGAGACGGCAGAGGCACCCGAGCAGCCGAGCCCGCTTGCCAGCCAGGTTGAGAGTCCTGCGGACAACACGTGGTCCGAAGAGAGCGCCGGCCCGGTTGTTTCAAGTGCTGACGGCGTCGAGGTCGACCCGGATTCTTACGGCTGGTCCTAGGCCGGCACGCCCCTGGATTATTCGAGACCAGAAAGGTCGTCGGGAATCTCGATGTCGGGCATCGCAAGGTCGCCTGCCGCGTCGCCTTCGACCCGGGCAAGCCACAGGCCGGGAGCATCGATTTCGGCGGGCGTGGGCAGGGTGTCGGCCGACTCCCAGAGCCGTGCCAGCACATCTTCGCCACCTCGGTCGATGATGCCGGCGATGAACTGGGCGCCGCGATCGTAGTGATCCTGGGTGAGTTCGAGTCCGAGGAGTGACTCGACAAAACGGTCGGACTGGTCGGCTTCGACCCGGCGGCGGCGCTGGGCCTCGGACAACATCTGATACGACCCGACCAGGCCGCCACCAACCTTGTCCATGATGTGATCGACATAGCCTTCGATGGCGGTGACCAGTGCCGAGATCTGCGGCAAAATGGCTCGCTGGATATCGGACTGCACGGCGCCGAGCACGACCTCGGGGTCACCGAACAGATCTTGCAGGCCACTCATGTCGCCGCTGAGTTCGATGCTCTGCATTTTGTCTTCGAGTGCGGCAGGGTTGGGGTTGAACCCCGAGGCGTGATCGCCAAGCAGTTCCAGGAGTCGCTCGCGGACGTGCGGAATCCGGAACACTGCGTGGTGGGCCACTTCGTTCAGACACACCCACATTCGCATGTCGTCGACGTCGACACTCCAGGCGTCGCGAAACTCTTCGACGTTGGAGCCAACAACGATGAGCGTTTCGCCCTGAAGGTCGCGTGGGATCGGAAGGTCGTAGGTGCCAAGCGAGCGCTGCGCAAGATGACCCACCATCGACCCGGCAGTCATGTTGAGCATCATGGGCCCCATCATCGCCATGATGGGGGCCAGGAACGCTGCGCTGGGGTCGGAAGGATCTGTGGCCGGAGGATTCGCGGAGAGTGATTCGGTAAGTCGCTCGAAGATGGGGCGATAGGTATCGATGGTGCGCGTGGCCCACTCGGTTCGGGTGATGACTTCAAGCGAAAGGGGAGCGCCTCCCGAGGACACCGTGAGACCGGTGGCGTTGGCGATCTGAAGCTCGGCAATCCGGAGCAGGTTTTCGTAAGCGATGCGCTCGAGGGGGTCGACGTTCGGTTGACTTTCACCGCCTGATGCAATGGTCACCGCCATCTGGCGGGCACCGCTCCAGTCGGGGGTCGACTGGTTTTGGAACATTTTGAAGAGGTCGCCGAACATCGGGATCTGCGAGAACGGATCGGCCGGATTGGGCTGCTCGTCATCGTTGCCGTCGTCATCGCTGGATTGTGGGAGGTCGTCGCTCATTTTTGCAAGAGAAACTTTCGGTGGTACGAGTAGGAACAGAGGCTCCTTCGTTGGCATGGTAGATCCTATGAGCGGCTCTGTGACTGGCGAGGTTCGAGAAAACATGGCGGATGACGAACCAACGATGACCTCGCGCATCGTGGTTACCGGCGCCTCGGGAATCGTTGGTCGTGGTGTTGCTCAGGCACTTCGGATTTCGCTTCCGTCGGCACACATCGTGGGTGTCGACCGGTTCGGCGGATCATCGATCCTCGACGATTTCCATCTTGCCGACCTGGCAACGGCCGACCCACACGAGTTGCTGGCTGGTGCAAACACCATCGTGCATTGCCTCTCCAACGTTCGCGCCGATGCGGTGACCCCCGAAGATGGCCGCCTCGATCTGGCAATTCTGCGCCGGGTGCTCGATGCCGCCAGTTCGGTCGGTGTCGACCACCTGGTGATTCTGTCGACCACGATGGTGTACGGCGCGTGGTCGGACAATCCGATGCCCATCACCGAAGACGCTCCAGTCCGACCCAACCGCGAGTTCGCCTTCGCCGCTCATATGGCCATGGTCGAGCAGGCTGCCAAAGATTGGGCGGCGCACCGCGACGAACGAATTCTTTCCATCATCCGACCAGCCGTGGTGGTGAGCGAAATGAGGCGGGGCGGGTTGAGCGACCTTTTGTCCTCAGCGTCGGTCATAAAGTCGGAGTCTGGCGAAGCACCTGCGCAGTATTTGCACGTCGACGACCTTGCGTCGGCGGTCGCCATCGTGGTGGCCGAGGAAGTTCGGGGCCCCATCAACGTGGCGCCCGATTCGTGGATCACCGCCGATGGGCTCTCGGCCTTGGCCGGGCCAAAGCCTCGCCTGCATGTGCCCGACTGGGCCGCCCGGATGCTGTCGGCAATTCGGTTCCGTTTGGGCTTTACCCGCACCCCGCCCGGCATTCTTCCCTACGTGACGCATCCGTGGGTTGTTGCAAACGATCGCATCAAGGCGCTGGGTTGGGAGCCAACCAACTCCAACGAAGAGGCCTACGTGGCCGGCCACGATGCTGGCCCGCTGGGCAACCTCAACGCGAAGCGTCGTCAGATGCTGGCGCTCGGCGCTACCGCAGCGGTGCTGGCTGGCGGCGCGGTAGGCATCGGTCTGCTCGTGCGGCGCTCGCGCCAACACCGTCTTTAGGGAGCAGCGTCTTTTAGAAGGAATGCGTCCGCTAGATCTGAGCGCGGATACCGAGGGTGATATCGACTTCGACCGTTTCGTCGTCGCGCATCAAGGTGATCTGGGTGGTTTGACGCGACGCCAAATTGTCGAGCGTGTCGAGCAGATCGTCCATGCTTGAAACGTTGTAGCGGGCCACGGTGATAATGACGTCGTCGACCTGGATTCCGGCGGCGTCGGCGGGTGATCCTTCGACGACCTCATCGACGCGCACCCCCTTGCCGCGAATCGGTGACTCGCCCTTGATGCCGATCCAGGCAACGTGTTTCACGAAACCGCTCTCGATGATCTGATGCGATGCCAAACGGACCGCCGAGATATCGAGCCCGTAGCGGTGAGGCCCGGACTGTTGGACGGGCAGGAGCATAGCCACGACATCGCCGTCGTCATCCATGATGGGTGCGCCGGCTGATTGCTCGCCGACCACCGCATCGAATTCGACAAGCTCTTGGCGGTGGAAGCCGTTCGTGTCGGCAACGACCTTGTCGGTGTCGAGAATCGGTGAACCGGCAGCTTGTCGGCTCCAGGTGTCGGCGATGTGAACGAGCTCGCCGCGGTTGGGCTCGGAATCGGCGATGGGCGCAACGGGCATCTCGGGAGCATTGATCTTGAGGACACCGATGTTGAGGATGAAGTCGGCGCCGACGATTTCGGCATCGTACTGCGTGCCGTCAGGAGCGGTGACGACGATTTGGGTGGCGCCGGCAATGAGCTCGCGGGAGGTGGCGATATAGCCATCCTCGAACACCATGACGCCGTTGCCTTGCGCTTTCTTGCCGCCACCCCAGCGTTCGATGCGCATGACCCCGTCGTAAAATGTAGGGACGCCGGGTGCTGAAGAAGTAGGAACCGTGGTTGCGGTGAAGCCGATGTTGGAACGCGTCTGTGCCTGCTGGGCGCGGACGAGTGTTTCTGATGCTGGCCCCGGCGAACTCAACGAGATGATGATGACGGCAAAGAGGGCGAGCGACACGCCGAGACTGATGACCCCGACCGGGTGGCGGTTGCGTGACACCGGCACTGGACCACCATGGGCGGCCGCCATCATTGCGCCGATCTCCGAGGGGTGACGCCATACGGGTTCGCCGAATGCATCCACCTCTGGGGATGGGTCGGGACGCGAATCGTCCCCGTTTTCAAAGCCCTCCATAGCCACAACGATGAGGATACTTTCTGAACCGCTCGCGTAATCCGCGGGTAGATGCATTTTCAGAATCGTGACGCTGGTGCCACTTCATCAGGCTCTGCGACGTAGTCTCGGGGAGAGATGAGCGAAATATCCAGCGTTCAGCAACCGCCAGCTGACAGCGACACCTGGCTCGGTCTGTCGTCCGGCGAACTTCCCGTGGCCGAGGCCTACGCATGGGCGGTTCGCCCCGACTGTGGTGCCGTTGTTTTGTTCAGTGGCATGGCTCGCGATCACTCGAAGGGTCGCGAAGAGGTTTCACTTCTTGAGTACGAGGCCTACGAAGAACACGTTGTTCCCCGACTCGGCTTGGTCGTCGATGAGCTTCGAGCCACATGGCCCGATGTTCGTCGGGTGGCCATGATTCACCGAATTGGTCCGGTTCCGATTGGAGAGGCTGCGGTCATCGTGGTTGTCTCCTCACCGCATCGGGGTGCCTCGTTCGAAGCCGGAAAGTTCGGCATCGATGCACTCAAGTCTTCTGTCCCGATATGGAAACGCGAGAAATGGCGCGACGGCGAAAGCTGGGGTCTCGAAGCTCAGCACATCACCGAGGCGGGCTCATGAACGCCGCCTTCTTTCTTCTTATCGCCGTCGGGCTGAGCGTGATCGGCTCGCTGGTCATGTGGCTCTGGACGGCACGGCCAAAGGGGTTCACCCACAGCATCGATGAGTTCGACAAAAATCTGCAGGCTTTGCGTCCCGACGGGACCGAAGAGCAGAGCGACGCCGATTACTTCGGGCTTTAGTCTTTACCCATGGCCCGCGACCTCGCCATCGACCTCGGTACCGCCAACACGCTGGTGTACGCGCGCGGCGAAGGAATCGTGCTGAACGAGCCGTCGGTTATTGCGCTCAACAGTCAGACCAAAGAAGTCCTGGCGATGGGTCAAGAAGCGTGGCAGATGATCGGCCGTACGCCGTCCTACATCGTTGCGGTTCGGCCGCTTCGCCACGGAGCCATTACCGACTTTGAAGTAACGCAGCGCATGATCCGGTTGCTGCTCGAGCGGGTCGGTGTGAGCCGCTTCAACAAGCCGCGGGTCATCATCTGTGTGCCGTCGGCAATCACCGCGGTCGAGCGACGAGCCGTAACCGAAGCCGCTCGCCGGGCCGGAGCATCCGACGCTCAACTCATCGAACAGCCAATGGCTGCGGCGATTGGCGCCAACCTGCCCATCAATGAACCCATTGGCAATATGGTCATCGACATTGGTGGCGGAACATCGGAGGCCGCGCTGATTTCGCTGGGCGGTGTGGTTGCGCTTGAGGCGGTCCGCGTCGGTTCGTTCGATATCGACGCTGCTATTCAGTCCTACGTTCGTCGCCAGTACGGTATTGCTATTGGCGAACGCACCGCTGAAGAGATCAAGCTGACCATCGGGTCGGCTGCTCCTACCGAGGGCGAAGTGATGGCCGAGGTTCGCGGACGCGAGCTCATGAGCGGTCTGCCCAAGACGGTGGTGTTGTCGCCCGACGAGATTCGTGGGGCAACCGACGAAGCGGTGTCGGCCATGGTCGATGCGGTACTCGCATGCCTTGCTCAAGCACCACCCGAACTCGCCCAAGATCTCATCCAGCAGGGAATCCATCTCGTCGGCGGTGGCGGAATGTTGCGGGGCCTCGATAGCCGTATCGCTGGTGAAGCCCAGGTTCCCGTGAACCTGGTGCAGACGCCGTTGGAATGTGTGGTGCTCGGGGCGGGACGATGTATCGAATCCTACGAAGCCGTCAAGGCGATGTTTATGGATTCGAAGCGCTGACGATGCCGTAAGGCCTACCGACCAAGCACATCTTCGGCCGCTTGGCGGACCTGCCAGTCGCGGTCGGAAGTAGCGGCTTCAAGCGCAGCGGTAACTGCTGGGCCCTCGAATGGCGCCAATGCCAATGCGGCTCGACGGCGAATCTGGGGTACATCGGTAAGGCCCGCCAAGATTGCGTCGACTGCTCGTTCATCGCCAAGCGCACCAAGCGCTGCCACGGCTGCTTCGCGACACAACGGATCTTCATGGCCGCTAGCCATGGCGATGAGGTCGGGGACCACAACCTGCACATCGGGAGCATCGGTACGCTCACCGCACGACCAGGCCGCAACTTCGGCAACCGCATGGTCGTGATCGGCGAGGAGCTGGCGAATTTCGACGTGGGGATGATGAGCCGCAATGCTCACCGCCCGGCGCCGCACCCGCGAAGATGGGTCATTGAGCCCATCGCGAAGATCGGCGGGGTCGAGCGCACCGATTCGTTGCAACGCGCCAAGCGCGGTAGCTCGAACACGGTCGTCGGCCGACGATAAGAATCGCCGCGCCTCGTCAGGGTCGCCCCTATGGCCGGCGATGGCGGCATCCCGACGGTCGGCATGGACGTTGGGTTCTTCGTTCGTCACCCCGAGCTCCCTGGAACGTCAGAATCTGAAAAGCTGGAGTTTTCCCAGCTCTGCTAGCTGCAAGTGTCGCTGTTCTTGATGACGAATGGCGACACGAACAGCTAAACACCAGTTCGTTTGGTCCGAAGGAGTTGGAGACAAGAAGGAGCTAGCCCCAAATGACCCATATGGTGATAGTGAACACCGCTGCTGAGAAGTCGTTCCATCCGTGCGGCGGCATCGACGCAGCGATCGCCACAATCGAACGTTTCCGCAACGAAGACAACGTGGAATCGTGCGAGCTTTTTGAGCTCAACCCGATCTCCTTCGAGTTCAAGCCCTACTACCACGTCGCGCTTTCGACTGGTGCTGGCGCTACTTCAGTTGCCGCAAGCGCACCCATCGCAGTTGCCGCAAGCGCACCCATCGCCGAAGCTCCTAGTGTTGCGACCCCCGACCTGGCCAGAAACCTGACCTCGCTCAACGAGCACCCCGAACCTGCTGCCGAACCCGCGGTCAGCGTTCCGGTTCTCTCCGCGGTGGAATCGCCAAACCCTTTTGACACGGCAACCGGCACCACCGCTGCAGCCGATGCTCCTGCGTCGTTGAGCGACGCATTCGTAGCGCCAGCCCCAGAGCCCGCACCCGCCTTTGAGCCCGCATCGGCCGTAGCTTCGCCGTTCGGCGTCGCCGACGATGGTGCATTCAGCGAAACCGCTGTTGCGCCGTCAGCCCTCGATGCCACGCTCGCCGACGTTGGTGTTTCAAACAACCCGCCGATCCCACCGCTTCCCGAGGCCATCCCACCTGCGCCAGCTTTTGGTGAAGCGATCGCCGATCCGATGTCGTCCGCTGCTGTGGTTGACCCGTTCGCCCAGTCGCCGAGCGAGGCGGCCGCCGTTGCTACCGGGTTCGACCAGGTCGATGAGTCGGCAACGTCGTCGGTCAGCGACCTCTTTGACGCGGGTACCGAACTTCCGCCTCCGCCTCCGCCTCCACCGCTTGAGGGCGAGATGGATGAGCAACCACGCCGAGGCTTGTTTGGTCGCTAGACCGATCTAGCTGACTGCTGTTTCCAACAGATAGCCAGCCAGAAACACCATCGCTCCGATGAGGCCCGCCACGGCAATGCCCAGCAGCACCACAATGACTGCGAGCATGACTACTGCCCGAAGGCGTTGCCACCATCGGACTTTGGCGTTTTTGCCCAGAACCGGTTGTTCGGGTTGCCGATAGCCGAGGCCGAGGTAGCCCCACCATGGACGTGACATCATTGGCGAGTCGCCCCGAGGAGAGTGCGGGGCATGCCGATTTTCGCGGGGCGCAGCCGTTGCGAGCGACAGGTAATCTTCAGCGGTCATCAACTGGGTGGCGCGTTGCTGTGGCTGGCGGCGACGGTTTGATGCGGTCGCGCGTAGGAGTATGGCCGTGGAACTGGCAGGCTGAGAAGCAAGCACGTAAACAACAAGTGCAACGACGGTGAGCGACAGAGTGGCCGACAAAAAAATCACGATGCCTGAAACGTTATCGTCCGAGGACGCCTACGGTGAGCCAGGACGGCAATTGCCCGGCGATCATTCCTCGGCCGGCAATGAAAACCCCGGACCTGGAAACGATCTTGATGACGACAAGCCCCGCCGGCTTTGGTTGTCTATCGGCCTCGGTTTGGCCGCCATCTTGGCCATCGCCGCGGGAATCGCCAGTTTGGTATCGGTCCCCTACACCGCTTTCGAGCTCGGCACGGTCAACCCGATTGAGGACATCGTCGAAATCGAGGGCGCCGAAACGTTCCCCAACGAGGGTGAAGTGTTCTTTACCACGGTCCGCCTGAACCGGCTGTCGGCCCTCGAGTGGGTGTTTGTGCGTTTCGGTCCAGCTGTCGACATCTTCGAGACCGAGGCGGTGTTCGGCGATCAGACCCAGGAAGAGTCGCGCCAGTGCAACGCTCAGATGATGGTGAGCTCGCAGTCGACCGCCAACATCGTGGCCCTCACCTATCTGGGTTACGACGTCTTTGACCCCACCGGCGTGACGGTCGATGGCGTTTCCGATGGCTCGGCCGCCGACAACATTATTGAGTGTGGCGATGTGATTATCGAGGCCGATGGTGCTGAGGTTCTCACGACAAACGCTCTTCGAGAAGCTGTTCTTGCCCGGTCGCCTGGTGATGCCATCGAGCTTGTGGTCGAGCGCAATGGCGAGATCACCGAGGTCAGTCTTCCGCTGGGAGACGTGAATGGTGAGCCCCGCATCGGTGTGTCGATCGGAACCCGACTTTCAGAAAACGATCTTCCGGTGGATCTTTCGCTCAACGTTGATGGCGTGGGTGGCCCGTCGGCTGGTCTGGCGTTCACACTTTCCTATATCGACCTTCTCACCGAGGGTGAATTGACCGGCGGCAACGATATTGCTGTCACCGGAACGATGCAGCTCAATGGTGCGGTTGGCCGCATTGGTGGCGTGCGTCAGAAGGTGGCCGCAGCAATCCGCTCGGGTGCCGATTACATGCTGATCCCGTCGAGTCTGAGCCAGGGCGAACTGGACAAGGCGTTTCTTGAGGCTGGCGAGGACATCGAGGTCATTCCTGTCGGATCCATCCAGGAAGCAATCGAAGCGTTGGCCGATCGCGGCGGCAACGGTCGTGAATTGGTTGGACCGAACGGTCCAATCGGTCCCGCCTCGGAAAGCTAAGCGGACGCGAAGAAGGCGCAAAGAAGACTGGGTAGAGAAGACAGGGTAAAGATGCCAAACATGTCCGGTCAGTGGTTTTTCGACCGCTCTTGGTGATTCTGGCTCTAGCCTGATTTCGATGGTCTCCGATGGAATGCCCCACATCGATGATCCGCGAACCATTCGCGACGCCACCTTCTCGACGTCGTTTCGCGGCTTTGATCAGCTCGAGGTTCGTGCCTTCTTACAAACGCTCGCCCGGCAGCTGAGCGATATCGACGATCTCCGAGCCGAAGCTGAAGCCAAGGTCGAACAGGCCCAGAAAGAGCTTGAGGCCGCCAAGGAAATCGATGAGTCGGTGCTCATGGCCAGGCTCGGTGACGACGCCACCGCCATTCTGCAAACCGCTCGCGACCAAGCCGCTGAACGATTGGCCCAAGCCGACCAGGAGGTGGCCGAGCTCCGGTCACGGGTCGATTCGGAGGTCGCTGCGATTCGTGAGGCGTCTGAACAGCAGGCCAGCGAAATGCTCGCCGACGTCGAATCGAAGCAAACACAACTCGACGCCGCAGTCAAGAGCGAGCAGGAACACCGCGAGCGGCATCGGACTGAAGCACTGGCCGAGGCCGAACGCGATGCCGAAACACTTCGGGCCTTGGCCCGCGAACAGGGCGACGAAATCGTGGCCGAGGCCCGAGAAGAGGGTCGGGCCATGGTGGCCGAGGCTCGTATCGTCCGTGAACGAATCCTCGCCGATCTTTCTCGCCGTCGTACCAATGCCAAGGTGCAGCTCGAACAGTTGCGGGCCGGTCGCCAGCGGCTCATCGAGGCCATCGACGTCACGACCGAGGCGGTTACCGACGTCAACCGTGAGTTGGCCAATTCGCTTCCCGAGGCGCGCCTTGCCGCAGAGACTGCCGGATTGACGGTGGCATCGCCGGCATCGGTGGCCGAGATCGAATCCGAGATCGAGTCGGCCCGGTTGGTCGGCAATCCGTTTGTGTCCTCCGATGAGGTGGCCCAGTCATTGTCAGGCGGCACCAGCGCCAAGTCCGAGGCTCTCGATGCCGAGCTGGTTGACGATGCTTACGAGGAAACTCGTGACGATCAACCACGAGTCGATGTCGACGGGACGACCGAGAGCAGTGATCTTGGCGACCCTGCCTTTGAAGACCCTGCCTTTGAAGACCCTGCCCTTGAAAACCGTGACTTTGACTCTCCCGGCTTGGTTCTGGCCGAGC
Source organism: uncultured Acidimicrobiales bacterium (assembly GCA_938023735.1). GTDB lineage: Bacteria > Actinomycetota > Acidimicrobiia > Acidimicrobiales > SHLQ01 > CALLQB01. Next base: position 136 of record CALJDK010000103.1, on the reverse strand, counting down.
TGGGCGATAACAGCAACGCGAAGTTCCGCCGAAAGAAGAACCTGCCGCCGGTGGCCGATGAGCTTCCGCGCGACGAGGTTCCCACCGTCGAACTTGAAGCTGACTTCGAACAGGTTCGGGCGTTGGACCCAACGAT